>JAPLSS010000853.1 GCA_026398515.1 Candidatus Sumerlaeota bacterium
CGCCCTGAGCGAGGCGCAACGCCTCGGCCTGAAGATCGCCACCTGCCCCTGCGCGGGGTGGTGCGCCCTGGGCGGGCCGTGGATCACGCCGGAGCAAAGCATGCAGGTATTGGTCTGGTCCGAGACGCCGGTCCGCGGGCCGAAGCGCTTCCAGGATCGGTTGCCCCAGCCCCAGACCGTCCTGGGTTTCTATCGCGACGTCGCCGTGCTGGCGGTCCCTTCCAACGGATGTTCCCTTTTTCGGCGACGCTACTTTCAGGCATTAACTTGAGTATTTTCAAGCCTTTTTGCGGCGTTCGGGGAGTTTGTGCTTAGTGGTTACATTTTCCTTTCGGGCCGGGAGGGCGTCGGGCAGTTGGACGCGGGCGGCCTGGAGCAAAGCGCCCAGGTCCTCTCGGGGTTCGGGGACCTGGCAACACAGTGGCTGGTCGCCGGCGAGCAGTTCGATCAGGCAGAGTTGGCCCAGGCGGTCGAGGCCTTCCTGGACGGTCAGGTTGAAGTCGCGCCAGGCGTCGGCCAGTTCGTGGGCGATGCGGTAGGCCAGCATGACGACCAAGGCGTGGGCGTGGGTCCGCGCGGCCTTGCGGACAAAGATGGGGCGCACGTCCAGTTCGCCGGTCTTGCAGGTGCGGAAGGTCTGTTCCACGAGCGCCAGGTCTTTGTAGCGGTCATGGACGACCGGGGCGGCGGCCAGGGCCGGCGTCAGGTCGGTGGTCAGGGTGTAGCAGCCGTCGAGTTGGGCCTCGTCGGCCAAGGCGGCCTCGTCCACGGTCACGGCGATGCGCCGCTCCAGGGGATCGGCCGCGACGACGGTCCACGGGTCGATGTGCAGTTGCACGGCGCGCGCGTGGACTTTGCGCCGCGCCACTTCGACCTGGGCCCGGGCATGGCCGTGGAGATACGCCGTGCGCTCCTCGGCCAACGCCTGCACGACGGCCAGTTTGTCGGCGCGCGTTTCGGCCAGTTCCGCCGCCCGCACGGGATTGCGCCGCAAGACGTAGCGCGCGCCCTCGGCGGTGCGAACCTCGGCGACCTCTTCGTCGAACAGGTCCATCTGGAGCGTGCCCTGGCCCAGCAGTTTGCGGATCTGCGGCTTGGTCAGAGCGGTGATGTAGTGGAAGCCCTTGGCCTGGAGCGCCTGGATCTGCGGGGCTTTGATCATCCCCCGGTCCCCGACGAAGGTCACGTCTTTGGCGCCGAAACGCCCGAGGGCCTTGCGGATCTGCGGGACGAAGGTCTGCGGATCGGTCGTGTTCCCCTCGAAGACCTCGATCGAAACGGGCACGCCCGCCGCCGTGGTCATCAGCCCGATGACGACTTGCATCTTTCCTTTCTTCTTATCCCGGTTGTAGCCGAAGGCCCCCAACTCGTTGTGCGTCCCCTCGAGGTAACTGCTCGTCACGTCGTAGAGAAACAGGCCCGACTCTTCGATCGACGGGCGAAGCGAGCGGAACAAGCGCGCCTCGATAGCCGGCTGCTTCTCGGCCAGCCAGTCCAGGTTCGCATACAGATCCTCCTCGTCGAACGCCCCGAGCGACAGCGCCTCGCACGCCGCGTGGCTTCCCGCCAGACGCACCGCCGACAGGCGCGACCCCTGATCCAGGACCCGCGCCACGACCTGCCACAACGCCAGGCGCCCCGAGCGCGTCGGCCCCAACGCCGCGTCGATCCCCAACCGCCGCGCCACCGTCAGGACCGTCCACACCGCCCCGATCGACAGCCCCTGGCGCGACCGCCACTCCGGGCGCGCTTCGAGCAACTGCGCCAGGCGCCCCTTGTGCTTCAACGCCAGCCGGATCGCCTCGATCTCCTCCGGCGTGCCGCTCGAGACATTCCCCAGCGTCTCGTGCTTGATCTTCCCGTCCTCGCGGTAGCTGCGGCGCAATAGATGGCGGGTGTAGGTCTTGCCGCGGATGGTGGTGGAGGAGGACTCAACAAACATAATGGCTACGCATGATACGCAATATCCCCTGAATGTCAAGCAAAATATCAATATTATGCGATATTTTAGTGGCTACATTTTAAGCCAACCAAAACGCCTCCATCTCAGGCAGGCTCAATCACCTACGGTGAAAAACAGCCCAAAATCGGAGGGAACATCCGTTCCAGCAACACCAAAAGCGTGACGCGAAACGCGGAGCGGTTCGCCTCCGCATCCTCCAGGAGCCGGCAAACCTTCTCCGCCTGCGCGGGATCGTCCCGCACGAGGAACC
>JAPLSS010000103.1 GCA_026398515.1 Candidatus Sumerlaeota bacterium
GGAAGATGGCGATCCGAAGCGGCGCTGTCAGGCGCCGATGCAGGCGGGACGCCTGCGCTGCGAACCGGCGGATTGTCAACGGGAGCTCTCAGCGAAAATGCGCCCGGCGCGCCTCGGTTGACATTTGACATGCGCGACGATGGCGCCGAATATCCGGTGCTTGGCGCGACGGCGTTGTCGCTCCCCGGCGACCCGACGCGCGCGTTCGTCTCCGTGTTCTGCGGCGTGACTCCGCGCTCCGTGCATTGCATGAACCATGCGAAGTGCTGCATGGCGAGTCCGCCCGGGCCGCCGGGAACGACGGGAGCGGATTGGCGGAAAAATGACCGGGCGGTCCCCAAAGGCCCTCGCCAGCGCGGATGCTCCAGGCAACGCAATTGACGGGTGACACGGTCTGCTCTATTCTCCCTTTAAGACGTGACCTTGGATTCGTGAATGCTGGAGATAACGAGGACACCGGGAATGAAAGCGATCGAAGGCACAATCCGCGTTTCGCAGGAGGGGGGGGTTCGTTTGAGCGGGGCGCTTCTGGAGGCCATTCCGCGAAATCAGGAATGCCGGGCTATCGTTCTCGTTGCCGAACGCGAAGATCTCGAGGACGAACAGACCTGGAAACGCATGGCCGCGGAGCGATTCCTGGCCGGCTACAGCCAAGCCGACGCCATCTACGACACGGTATGATGCATGAGAGACTACCACGGCGGCGAGATTGTGTTGCTGCAATTCCCGTATGGGGACGCTTCGTCAGGCAAACGCAGACCCGCGCTAGTTCTCTTGGACACGGGAGATGACGACTTCGTCCTGGCCCGAGTCACCACCCAAGCCTATCAAACGGAATTCGACGTGGCTTTGGCGGGATGGCGAGAAGCGGGGCTTCTGTCGCCATCGTTCGTGCGCGTGCACAAGCTGGCAACACTGGAGAAGAGTCTGACCGTTCGCCGTTTGGGAAAACTCAACGACTCCGACTGGCGTGCCGTCCAGACCGCATTTCAAGCGCTGGCGGGCTTGTGCCGCCCAGGGTGAACCGGTCGCTTCTCTTCCGGTTGTCGCCGAGTAGGAGCGGCGAAGGCGGATTCCGGCAGCCGCATTCGCTATTTGGCTTGATTGCCGCAAAGCACCTCTAAAGGAGAAAGTTTTCGCATGGCCAAGAAGAAACAGTGGAACACCATCGTCATCAACAGTGACACGTTGCGCGCCGATCACCTCGGCTGCTACGGGCATCCGTTCATCGAGACGCCCCGCATCGACGCGTTCGCCGAACGCTGCATTCAGTACAACAACGTCTACATGGAATCGGGGCCGACGGTCCAGATGCGCCGCATCTGGTTCACCGGCCAGTCGCTCCTGCCATTTCCCTGCGACCTGCCCCCGAAGGGCGTCTACCCGCCGCTGCTGGGGTGGAAGCCGCTGCGCAACGAGGACGTCTCGTTTGTGGAGACGCTGCACGAAAACGGGTACCGGACCGGCCTGGCGACCGACGTGTGGCACTTTTTCAAGCCAAACATGAACCTCCATCGCGGCTTCGACTACTGGTTCAAGTGCGGCGGCCAGGAGCAGGACGGCTATCGCACCGGGCCGGTCAAAGAAGTCAACACGAAGAACCACATTCCCGAGAACCTCTGGACCACGCACTACGATCAGCGCCTGAAAACCTTCCTCAAGAACACGCACGACTACGAGGAGGAGGAGTATTTCTGCGCGCGCACGTTCCGCAAAACGGCGCAGATGGCCATCGATTTTGCCCAGGAGAAGCGCCCCTTCTTCATCTGGTGCGACACCTTCGTGCCCCACGAGCCGTGGGACGGGCGCAAGACGTATTGGTGGGACCGCTATCGCGACCGCTACAACGTGAAGAGCAAGATCGCGGAGCCGATCTTCTTCTACGGCGCCGATATGAGCAAGATCACCATGGCCGACAACAACCTGTTCCATGCGGTGTACGCCGGCATGGTCAGCCAACTCGACTTCTGGTTCGGCTACCTGATCGACGCCCTGGAGCGCGTCGGCATCTTCGAGAACACGGTGGTCATCTTCACCTGCGACCACGGCACCGAGTTCATGGAGCACGGCGAATTCCAGAAGCACCCGCACCTCCTGCACAAGGAAGTCTGCCAACTGCCGCTCCTCGTGCATCATCCCGAGTTCGAAGACAAACACGTCGAGGTCAACGGGCTGGTCTCCGGCCTCGACTATCCGCCGACCTTGTTGAAACTGGCGGGACTCAAGCCCCAGGCGCCGATGGAGGGCGACGACTTCCTGCAGATGGCGACGGGGGAGAAGAAGTCGATTCGCGACCACTGCCGCGCCGGCTATTGCCACTTCGGCTCGATCCGCACGCTGGAGTGGAACCTGATCTTCCCGGTGGTCACCGCCGCCGACACGAAGACGCTGGACGCGATCCTGCCCGGCCAGGCGCCCG
>JAPLSS010000862.1 GCA_026398515.1 Candidatus Sumerlaeota bacterium
TTCCATCACCTGCGCCTGTGGGTGGAGAACGTGAGCGCAAAGCCGGCGTTCAGTTACGCGTTCACCAAGACGCCCACCACCGTCTTCGCCAACGCCCGCCTGGAGGACGGCTCGAAAACCGATTTTCGATTCCGCGTCGGCCTGGCCGCCGACTGTCTGGTCGGGATGCCGCATCCCTTCGCCAGCATTGGGCGGAGCGATTTCGATCCGGCCAACGACGTCAACGCTTCGAATACGGGAGAATGGAAGGGGGTCTTCGTCTGGGATGAGTATCACGGCGGAGACCGCAACGACTGGCAGTGGCTTGGACGTCCCACTGGCCCGGCCAAGCAAGTCGACAGCGGTGTGCAGCCCGACGACCTGCTGGCGGGAACGAAATGGCAGTGGGTAGTGGACCAGGGTTTCGAGGCCAACGGCAGCGAAGCGAACGGGACCTGCACGGCCAGCGTCTCCCGCATCCCGGCGAATGTGATTCCGGCGACCCTCTGGCTCGGCGCGCGGCTCGAACCCCAAGGCGGCGCTCTTCCCAATCTGAAGTCTGGCAAGGAATACACGCTGGCGTTCGAGGCGCAGGGCGACGACGTGTGGCAAGTCGCCGGGCAAACGTTCGAGCGCGTGCCGCGTGCGGTGGCGGTTGGCGGAATCTATCCTCCGGAGCAACGCAAGCCTCTCTCGACGTTTGCCGACTCGCAGCGGCGGACGTGCCGGGTCAGTTTCATCGCCACGGCGGATGGGCCGGCCCAACTCTCGTTCGGCGTCTCGGAGCAGGTGGGCAAAACCTCCCTTCGCAACATCCGCCTCTACGCCGGCGGCTGCGAACGCTGGTCGCGGGAATTCGAGCATGGGCTTGTCCTGCTGAACATGACGCTCGAGCCCTGGAAGGCGTCCATCCCCGACGGCAAGTATCGGCGGCTGAAGGGAAGCCAGTGTCCGGAGATCAATACGGGCGAGCCGGTCGGAAGCGAAGCGACCGTGCCGGCGTGGGACGCGCTGTTTCTGATCACGCGGTGACCGACGCCCCATCTGCGCTGGGAGTTGCGGGATCGCTTGCATTCCTCACCACGTGCCGGTGTTGCAGTTCCTGGGAGCGCCGACGTCCTCGTCGGCAATTTCGAGCGCTGAAGGAGTGGGGCAATGGCCGACGAGGACGTCGGCGCTCCCAGGAACCGCGCATGGTGAGAAATGCGGGATAGATTGGCTCCTCAGGACAAACCACGGTCCGCAATCTCCAGAAAATGAGCGAGCTGCCGCGGGCCGGTCTGCACGACCAGGCGCCGCCCGCCGGTGATCTCCAGCACGCGCTGGAGCGGCATCTTCTCATACGGGGCGACATAGAGAACCTGATCGCCGCGCAACTCGTGGAAATAGCGTTCCAGGTCGTCGGCGGCGCGGTGGTTGGTCTGGACCGCGCGCAACTCCCTCATCTCACGCCACACGGGAAGGTGCTGCGTGTGCGCGCCGCAGAGGTGGATCATCCCGCCGCGCGGATAGAGGGCGAGGACTTCGGCGTCCAGCGGCGCGATGAACTCCCGGTAGAGTTGGCCCGACAGCAGTTGGCAGGTGCAGCCGCAAATCTGCCCATAGCCCGGCGGCTGGCAGCGCATGGCCGGAATGACGCACTGCAATTGCTCCTCAGGCACGTTCGCCCGATACCAACGATGCAGGTCGCACAGCACGCCATTGATCACCCGCAAGTCGTGGCGCGCCGCCTCGGGCTCCAGGATCATCGCCTCCAGAATGCGCTGGCCGTAGAGATTGACGGCGATATTGAGGGCGCTGGCGATCGTCGGCAGGCCAAGGAGCGCGCCGCGCGCCTGGCGTTCGACGAAGGCGCGCGCGAACGCCCGCAAGCTCGTCCAGAGCGGAATCGTCTCCAGGTCCGGGCGCTCCAGTTGGCCCACCGGCGCGTCCAGATTGTGCGCCTGCCAGCCGCCTTCGAGTTCAAAGACCTCGGCCCCGAACAGGTGGTCGATGAAGTGCACCCCGTACGCGCCCCAGGCCACCGACAGCGGACGAAAGGCGCGCCGGCTCTTCGCCACCTTCGCGTGCGCCGCCAGCGCGTCCAGCGACTCCTCCAGCCACGCCTCCCAATCCAGAGCGCCGTCGTGCGTCACGCGGCCAATGCCGCACAGCAGAAACGGCCGTTCCGGCGTCTCCCCGGCGTACAGCGCCGACAGACGCCGGAAATGCGCCTCGCAAACCGCGAGGAGAGCAGGGTCGTTCAGGATTTCCAGAGTGGTCTTGTTCATGGGGAGCGCGGTCAATCCTTGAAGCAATCCGCCAACGCGCCGCGCAAGCGCGCCCGTTCGACGCCATGCGCCGGATCGCACGCCTTGTTCTCGTATTGGCCGGGGTCTTCCCGCAAGTCATATATCTCATGGAGACCCCGGGAGAAGCGGGGAACGCGCGCCTGTCCTGAGCTTGTCGAAGGGCCTGTCCTGAGCTTGTCGAAGGGCCTGTCCTGAGCTTGTCGAAGGGCCTGTCCTGAGCTTGTCTAAGGGCCTGTCCTGAGCTTGTCTAAGGGCCTGTCCTGAGCTTGTCGAAGGGCCTGTCCTGAGCTTGTCGAAGGGCCTGTCCTGAGCTTGTCGAAGGGCCTGTCCTGATTCCGAATTGCAGTCAAAGTGATCTAATGATCCAGTCCCATCCAGTCGAGCGCAGCTGGGCGACCGCCGCCGGCAGGGCTTCGAACACGCGATTGGCGAACTCCTTCTCGCGCAGGTCGTCCCATAGCAGCTCCGCCGGATTGAGTTCGGGCGAATACGGTGGCAATGCGATCAGCCGCATATTCGACGGCACCACCAGCTTTTCGCCGCGATGCGAAGAGGCGCCGTCCAGCACCATGATCACAAACTCCTCGGCGTGCTGGCGGGCCACTTGCCGCAGGAAACGGCTCATGGTCGGCGTGTTCATGGACGGGGCGACCATGGCATGCAGGCATCCGTCGGCCGGGGAGACCGCCGCATATGCATAGACGTACTCCCGCACCAACGCCAGCCCGACTGTGGGGCGCATGCCCGGCGGCGCCCAGCAGGGACGCGGATCGCTCATCCGGCCAAATCGGGCCTCGTCCTGAAACATCAGCCGCACCGGCCATCTCTTTCGGTTCGCGCGTCGGGCGGTCGCCAGCAGGGAGCGGAAGTTTTTTTAAACGCCTCTTGCGCGGCGGGGTCTCCCTGGGGATGCTTGGTGTCGGGCGCCACCTTGCGCCAGCCGTGACGGGCCAGGATGCGGTAGACCGTGTACAGCGGAATGCGCTGCCCCACGCGTCGCTGCAGGTCCTGGCGCAATTGGTGGACGAGCACCACCTCGCCGCGCTCCGCGTGGACCGTCCAGTCGGCCAGGAAGGCCGTCTCCAACTCCAACGGAATCGTCTCGTTGTGCCGGCCGCCCCGCGCTCCGGCCGAGGGGGGCTCGCCGCACGCTTGGTGATACAGACGGGCCTGATAGCGTTTGACGGTGGCCACGCCGATGCCCAGCACGTCGGCGGCTCGGGCCTGCGTGATCCCCAGCTCCGCGGGCAGCAGAACCGCCAACGCCTGGCGCAACGGTTCCGCCCCCCGAGCCACTTGAACTTGCTGTCGCGCATACTCGATGGTCTCTTGCGTCAGTCTCTGTGGTTTGGCCATGGATCTGATCCTCCATGGCCACCATATATCATGGGATCACTTTGACTGCAACTTGGAATGAGCTTGTCGAAGGGCCTGTCCTGAGCTTGTCGAAGGGCCTGTCCTGAGCTTGTCGAAGGGCCTGCCCCGAGTATTTCCCCCGCCTTCCCGCTTCCTCCGGACGCCAACGCCTTCATCGCCCCACGTTTTTTCTTGTCCGATTAGTCGCCAAATCAGCACCATTCCGCTAGTGTTTGTCGCTGCAGGTCCATTTCGGGCCAATGCGGTTCCTGGTCCACAACATTGGAGTTAACCGGAGACGCGTTCATGGGCGCCTCGCCCGCCCGCTTGCCGCGGCCGCGCCGTCGGTCCAAAGACGCGATAAGTGAACAGCATTGCCCTAGGCCCGGAGGGAATATGAACCAACAAGCGCATATCGAAACCAGCGATCTGGGTTTGATTCTGCACGACGGCGGTCTGTTCTCCGTGAGAACCAAGTCGGCCGATCGCGAATGGGCGCCGGACCCCTGGGAGGGGATTCCGTGCCGCGTGACGTATGAGATCGCCGACGGGGCGCGACGCGCCGTGGCGTGCGGCGGGCTGGGACGTTGCTCGGCGCGAACGCGCGACGGCGGGAGCGTCGATCTGGTCCTGCGCAGCCCGGACGGCGCCGTTTCGGTCGAGACCCGTCTGTCGCTCGATCGGAATATCCTTCACGTCGCGCTGCGACGGGTCGATCTGCCCGCGGATTCCCGCCTCGTCTCCGTGGAGTATCCGTTCCGCTCCTTCCACCTTCATTCCGACAAGGACGACGGGTATCTTGCGCTGGCGAGCGGCGAAGGGTGTCTGATCCCGACGCATCCGGTCAAGCTGGGGACCACGGCATTCTTCACTTGGGAGGACGTGGCCCGCAGGGACCTGTCGCACATCGTGGAGACGAATCCTTCGGCGCCTTTTTATGGCGCGCGCAAGAACGGCGCGGGCTACGTGGCGATTCTGGAGACCACTGATGACTTCGCTTTCCAGTATCTGCTCAACTCCGATGTGCAGGACCAGTTCGACACGCGCGGCCTGCAATCGCCCTACGAACGAATCGCGTGCGCCTGGCCGGTCTGGCTCGCGCAGAAAGGGGCGTTGGGATACGAGCGCCGCATGCGGTTCGAGTTCGCCGCGCCCCTGGATTACGTCTCCATGTGCAAGGCCTATCGGAAAGAGGCCATCGCCGCGGGCCATTTCGTCTCGCTGGCGGACAAGGAGCGCGAACGGCCTCAGATCGCGCGGCTGGCGGGCGCGCCGTATATCGCCTACTACGCCGGCTATCCGCATCGCGCGCCCGGCTATCCCGGATTTGAATACACGTACAAGCAATTGCAGGCGGCCATCGACGACCTGGCCGGCCCGATGGGGTTGCGCCGCGCGTTCGTGCATTTCTGGGGCGCCTATGCCGCGCAGCCGCCCGATTGCCTGCCATTCGATACAGCGCCCGGGCCGGTCGGCGACTTGGGGGCCGCCGTGGCCGCCAGCAAACGACACGGGTTTCTCTTCACGCTGTATAACGATATCTCGGCGCAACTCGAGGAGACCCGCCGGTGGCGCCCCGAATTGCAGTGGAAGACGGCCGACGGCAGGACGCGCGCCAGCTTCCGTTGGTCGCGCACGTGTTCGAGCCAATACGTCCGCCTGCTCGCGCGCCACATGCCCGAAGTCGTTCGGACGCTCGGGCTGGAGGCGTGCTACGTCGATTGCATCAACTCGGGGCGGATGAATGAGTGCTACGATCCGGCGCATCCGTTGACGCGCACGCAGGATCGCGAGGCCCGCACGGCATTCTACCAATACGTTCATTCGTTGAGGCTGATCTTCGGCGGCGAGCACGTCGGCTGGTGGAACGCGGCGGAGTTGGAATACACCAACGGGTGCGGGGCGTTTGCCGGCAGCCATCTCCTGCTGCGCCAGTTCAGCGTCCCGCTGATGCAGCTGGTCTTCCACGACGCGCTGATCCTGTTCTGCCACGCGGGGGACGACTACACCACGGCGAATGGGGCGTCGTTTGAGGACAAAGTCTTGCGCGACCTCCTGCGGGGCATCCCGCCGGTGTTCTTTCTCAACCTTCGGGACCACGCGAGATGGCGCAAGAAAATCATGGATAGCTACACCGTGATGTCCGACCCCGCGGCCGCCGTCATGCGTGACGAGATGGTGTCGCATGAATGGCTGACCGACGACCGCATGGTCCAGCGGACCGTGTTCTCCTCCGGGGTGGAAATCCGCGCGAATTTCGACGAGACCGAGCGCGAGGAGCTGCCGGCGAAGGGGTATGAAGCGAAGGGACTGCCAGGCGGGCCTCGCCGCGGCGGCTTTGCCTCTCATTGGGAAACCGCGTGCGAATGAGCCGACGCGCCATGAAAGGAGACCCTTGCCGGATTCAGTCCTTCCGAAACACCTTTTAAGAGGCGTCCTGCGCGGCCTCGGCGGTCTCACGCAAGGAATTCCCGGATCGGCGCCGGCGGCCAGTGGCGTCGGTAGTGCTCCGTGCCGAAGCGCGCGAAATCCTCGGTCAGGATGAACATGCCGCCGTTGCGCGGGCGCTTGCCCGCCTCCAGCAGTTCCACGTACGCGCGGCGCAGGCTCGTGTCGCGCGGCGCGGTGGCGGGGTCGACACTGTCCGTGACGAAGATGAAATACAAGCCCTCGCGCCCCGTCGAGGGATGCGGATGAAGATACGTCTCCCTCTGAAAGCGCGGCATGTTCGCCGTGGGCGGGAACATCTCCTGGATTTGAGTGTCCAGAATCCACGACATGCAGCCAAAGCCGCGGAAGCGCCACTGCGGCACGTAGCGCGGAAAGAACTCCAACGCCATTTGCATGGACTCCCGGCACTTCTCCAGCGTCATGGCGCCGCCCGATGGGATGTGGACGTCCAGCACAGCGTCTCCGGTCTCCAGCCTCCGGGCCCATTCCCGCGCGGACAATGCAACCTTTCGGCGCACGGCCACTCCGAAAGGCGAGATCGGATAGCCGGCGATCGTCTCGCCATCCTCGACGAGAGTCGCCTTCCACTTCTCCGATGGGGACGCGCGCTCCATGAAACCCTCGGCGGTGAACTCGGCGCCGTCGGCCGCCAGGGCGATCGTCTCGCCGGTTCGACGGTGGCGATAGACCTTCAGGAGGCCCCGAAACGGTTTGGTCATGTAGTCCAATCGCCCCAGCCGATACACCAGTCCGGCCATCTGGTTGCGCAGCCAGACCAGATTGCGCGGGCAGACGCCAGGATTGCCGTGGTCGATGAACCGGCGCCGTTCGATGCTCTCGTTGATGAGGCGGTAGGCGTCGCGCGTGACCTGCTCCGGGATGCCTTGCCGCCGATGGACTTCCCTTCCCGGCGGAACTGACGTCAAGGCGATGAGTAAGTAGAACATGCCATTGAGCGGCCCCAGCGCCTGGCGCGGGGAGGGCCAGGCGGAGAACCCCCGGTATTCCTCGCGCCGGTGAAACAGATAGTAAGCATGCCAGGCGAGGCCCAACAGCGCCGGGTTTCCGCGAATGCGCCGCGCGGTTTCGTCCAATGGAGCGTATAGCGCGGGGTCCATTTCGAAGAACGACCCGTTGGCGCGGATCGCGGCGGGATCGAGGAAGGGAAACGCGCCCGCCTTGTCGGCCTCGGGCATGGCGGCCTGCGACTCCTCCCAGTGCGGCCGGATCGTTTCCTGGCAATCCAGCAGTCCCAATTCCGACAGCGCGGCCTCCAGGTTCATCGCTTGTCCTCTGCTTTCGCCTTGCGGCGTGTTCCGGAAGCCGGATTCAAGAGGCGACGGGGCCGGCGCGGCGGTCCAGGACCCCTTCCCACGAGCGCGCCTTCTCCTCGTCGACTCCGAGCCTTCGGATAAGGGAGAGGAATTCCGCGTGGAGATCCGAGGCGATGGCGCGATGTCGGGGAAAGAGGTTCAGCGTCTGGCCGGGATCAAGCGCCAGATTATAAAGCTCCGACTCCCGCGTCGGCGTGGGCAGGATCAGCGAGTGGTCCTTCGACGTGATCGTGACGCGCGTGTTGCCCATCTGGGGATAAACGTGCAAACCGGAGCAGGTGACGGCGATGTCCCGCGTATGCAGAGGCCGCCCTTCCAGCAACGGCCGCCACGAGACGCCTGTGGCCGTCGGACCGGGATTGACGCTCGCGAAATCGAGAAGGGTCGGCAGGATGTCCGCGTGTTGCACGAGTTCATTGCACCGGTGCGCCTGCTTCTGTCCGGGAACGTGGACCAGCAGCGGCACGTGCGCGCACTCCTCGTACAGCGGCCACGGGTCCTGCGGGGGATTGGCGACTCCGTGCTTGCCCGTGCGCCCGTGATCGCCGAGCGAGTAGCCGTGGTCCGCCGAGAGGAGGACCAGCGTGTTTCCCAGGAGGCCGCATCGCTCCAGCGTGTCGAGGAGATGCCCGAACCACTTGTCGGAGAACGTGACCGCGGCGGCGTACATCGCCCGAATATGGTTTAGTTCCTCCGGACTCAGGTAATCGATCGTCGGCGAATAGGAGGGCAACGCCACCTTCTCGCCCTGGTATCCTGGATCGTAGAGTTCCACGTATGGCGGCGGATCGATCCACGTCTCATGAATCCGCCACGACTCGATCCACAGGAAGAACGGCTGCGTCGAGCGCGCCTGTTCGGCCACCCAGTCCGAGGCCGCCGTCATCAGCCGCGCCTGCGCCCAGGCCGACTCATCTCCCGTCGCCAGCAGCTTGGAACGCAACGCCCACATTTTCCTCATGGCTTCCGGGTTGCGGCTCTTCTCGGGCCGGCAGGGGAGAGGCGTGGCCGCGATTTCCTGGGCGTTTGGCTCGTAGCCGGTCGGCACGACGGTGTTGGTCTGGAACCCGCGGCCGGGGCCGTTGTGCGCCCACATGCCTCCGTCGCTCAGGGTGTGCGTGCGATAGCCGGCCTCGGTCAGCTTCGCGCACAGGTTCACTTCGTCGTCGGGCAGGTCGCGCCAACCATAGAACGGATATACGAAGCGGCCGGTGGCGCAGTCGCACCGGTGCGGCAGCGAGGGATACGACCCCGTGTAGCAGCGCGAGAAATTCCACGCCCCCTCGGCGAAGCGGTCCCAGTTCGGCGTCTGGACGGGACGCATGCCGTTGCAGCCGACATAGTCGCGCCGCAGCGTGTCGTAGATCAGGACGATGTAGTTCAATAGTCTGCTCCGAGAACCGGAGTACGGAGTCCCGCCTTCAGGCGGAATGCCGCGAGTTATGTTGAGTCCGGCATTTACACAATTCCACCTGAAGGCGGGACTCCATACTCCAGTCTTTGATGTCTTTCGGCGAGCCGAATCGCCATGCGCGACTCTTCCGAAGGAGAACCCTATTTCGCATCGCTTCGCGGAATCTCTCGAATGAAGATATTGCGGAACCGCAGCACCGAGCCGTGATTCTGAAGTTCGATCTGCCCCGTGGGGAAGATCGGCTGGTTTCGATCCCAGTAGTTCTCCAGAACAACATTGTCCACGACCAGCGCGCCGTTCAGGTGAACCGTGACCCGGTCGCCGACCATCTTAATGCGGAACGTGTTCCATTCGCCCACGGGCTTGTCGGCGCACGTCGTCGGTTTGCTGGGGTTCAGTTTATTGTTGAACAGCCCGCCCGATCCCTCGGGGTGCTGCGACGGGTCCCAGATTTGGACCTGGGGCGAACCGCGCAGGTAGATGCCGCTATCCCCGCCCGGCTGGATTATCCAGTCCACCAGGAGTTCGAAATCGCCATAATCCTTCGCCGTGGCCAGGCTCAGTCCTTTGCCGTCGAACACGAGCGCCCCGTCCTCGACCTTCCAGTGGGCGCGCATGCTTTCGTCGGCCTTGGCCTGCGCTTCGGCGAGTTGTTCCGGGAGGAGGGCGGCCCGCTTGATCGGGTTGTCATTCGGGCGGGCCAGCAAGCCCTTCCATCCCGTCAGGTCCTTGCCGTTGATCAAGGCGACGAACCCCTCCGGCGGGCGGTTCAATGCGGAAAGGTCCTTGGCGCCGGCCGACGGGCTCGTCGTCGGCGCGGACTGGATGGAGGGCATGGACGTTCCGGCCGCCTTT
>JAPLSS010000133.1 GCA_026398515.1 Candidatus Sumerlaeota bacterium
GAGGGCGCAGAGAACGCAGAGGGGGGGCTGGCCGATTGCGGACTCGTGCTTCGCAGCGAAGCGGCACCGCTGCTTCGCAGAGTAGCATTTCGGATTACGGATTGCGGATTTAAAGGCGGACGGCAAAGCGGCGTTCGCGACCTGAGGTCTCAAGCCTCAAGCCTTGCTACTCTGCGAAGTGGCGAAGCGCCGCTTCGCTACGAAGCACGAGCAAGCCTGCCGTTGAAGCGTGTCGCCGGCCCGGCCGAAGGTCCCTGCGGGAAGGGATCCTTTGAAGTAACAGGGAGAACTCGGAACGAAAAAAGGAAAAAAGGCAAGGTACGGAGCAGCGGACGGCACCCGGCTGGTCTACGGAAGTCGTTTCCCCCTCCCCGACACCTCGACGATTTCGGCGGCGTGGAACGTGGTCGGGTTGATGTGGGAGCCGAATCCCACGCACCCCTTGTCGGGAAGGGCCCAACCCGAGTGGGGAGTCAGGTTCTTGTAGTCGGTCTTCCAGGCGATGATCTGCTGGCCATCCACGAACGCCTTCAGCCCGGTGTTGCGGACCTGGACGAGGAAACTGTACCGCCGACCGTTGACCAGCGGGAACTTGACCCCCGTGGGATTCGTGTCTATATGCTTGCCGTCAATGTAGGCGAAGCCCGTCATGCCTGACGGCCCAGTAATCTCCAGGACGAAGTCCCGCCCGTCTTTGGTCAAAATGAGGCAGACCGTGCTTTGGCCGCTGTTGCGGGTCAAGTCGACGCGGTAGTCGTATTCTTCGGGGACCTGGTAGGGCAGCATGACCCGGGAGCAGGCGCCGCTGTCGGAGGTAAACCCCCGCGCATCCGCCTTCCAGGCGCCGCTGACGACGTGCTTGGACGGAACAACCATCGCCAGCAGGTTCAGTCTGACCTTGGGGGCGGCTTTAGGGGAAGGATTGGGGGCGGCCTCGCGGGCTTTCTTCACCGCCAACTCGGCCCGCGTGCGGTCGAGGTCCTGTGCCGTGTGCAGTTTGAGAAACCGTTCGCCGTACTGAACGGCCCGCGCGTTCATCGCCGCCTTGCCCGCAAGCCCTGCCGTCGCCGCCAACGTCACGTACCAGTCCATCATCTCCGGGCACGCCAATTCCGGGGCATCGGCCACGGGCTTGGCGGCGGCGGGGACGAACTTGCGGAGTGTCGCGTCGCTCGACCCGTCCAGGTACTTCGCCGCCTCGGCCGGGCTGTCCAGGTCCACCACCAGAAGCCGCACAAGTTGGTCGCGGACCTTCGCGTTGGCGGGGTCGGCCTCCAACTGTTTCTTCACCCGTTCAGCCTCCGCAGCGCTCCTCTGGCGTGCCGCGACGGTTTTGAGCAGCGCCTCGATCATATCGGCCTTCTGCGACCTGGCCTGGCGGGCCACGGTCGCCGCCTTGAGAAGGCGTACGTACGCCCCCTCCGTGTTGCCGCCGCGCAGGCAGGTGTCGGCCGCGGCCGCGAGGGCGTCGATGAGCGCATCGCACGCCTGCGCCTTGGCGTCGCCACGGGCGGCGTCGTACTGCCGCCGGCGTATCGTGACGATGGCGTCCTGGCACGCCCCCGCGGCGGCCGGGGCCTTCTCCATCGCCAGGTCGCATGCCGCCTGGGCGGTCTCGTACCCCTTGGGGTCGGCGGCGGCAAGTTCGCAGGCGTTGGTGCAGAGGATGGCAAGGAACTCCGGCTGGGCCTCGACCGTTCGCGCAGCCTCAAGGAGTTGGGCGGCCAGTGCGGCGTCGTCGGCCGTGTCCTTGGTCGCCCGGACGCGCTTCACGTCCGCGCCGTAGAGCGAGTCAAAGGCATCCTGTGCCTTCCCTTGCGCTTCGCTGTCGGCGGCGGAGACGGGGAGACTGAACATCCCCAGGCTCAAGAGGATAAGAACCGCGATGCGCGACATGCCCTTTCCCCGCAAGACGCGTTCGACCGACCCCCCGCACACGAATTGAGGCTGATTGTAGAACCTCCTTGAGGAGTGTCAACCGTCAACGCCGGGCGCAACGCGCTGTCCCAGAATGTCTTAACCGCAAAGGGCGCCAAGGACGCAAAGGGGGGATTGGGGAACGGCCTACCTGAGGGACGGAGGGACCGTTCAATTGCGGATTGCGGATTTCGGTCGCCACGGCGACCAGGAATTGCGGATTGAAAGGCAGACGCCAAACGACAACGGATTCGAGGCGAGATCCCCGTTCGACTTCGCTCAGGGCAAGCCTCCGCTCGCTGCGCTCGGTCGGGATGACCCTCCTTCGCCAAGGCTTCCGCCGTCGCCCTACGGGCTATGGCGGACAAGACGGCGGACAGGCCTTCCCTCTCTCGTTCGACCCAGAGGCTCTCGACGGGCCGTCGAGGGAGAGGGAACACGGCGGGCCCGGCGGTGAACCCGCCCCGGGTTCACCGTACGTGTCCACCGCATGGCTCGGCGATTCACTTCTCGTAAAGACCGGTGAAGAGTTTGAGCAGTTCGGGTTTGTTCCCACGCACATAGACGGGGATATGTTCGATCGGGG
>JAPLSS010000840.1 GCA_026398515.1 Candidatus Sumerlaeota bacterium
TCCTCGCAGTGGCCGGACGGGCAGTGGGAGCCGTGCCTCAACCCCCAGGCCCTGATCGTCTATAGCGGCGCGCCGCATACGCCTACAGGCCTGTCCGTCGAGGATCGCGGCGCCGGGGTATGGCGGTTGCACTGGAACCCGGAGATTTACGGGACGTGGCTTGTTCAGATCGCGGTCTATGAGAACGATGTCGGCTGGATCGCCCCGCTGGATGGCCCCTCCCACGCCTTCCCGCAGTTCTCGCCCTGGACGTTCCTCGACTACGGCGGCCTGGCCTACGATTCCTCCAAAGGTGATTTCTTCGCGGGCTGGGCCGACTTCACCCTTCCCCCCGGCGGCGTCTTCACCTTCTTCCTCAACTTCAAAGCCTGGGACGCCGCCACCGCCGGCCCCTTCGCGTTCGCCGCAACCCCATGAGGGAAAGACTCTTGGCCAGAGGCAACAGAGGTTGTTCCAAAGCACGCCCAAAAGCCGGACATACCTTGGCCGCTGAACACGAGATTGGCGCGCCCTTTGCCCCTGTTTCTCGCTCCTGTCGGGGCAGTTGCTGTCGTCTCCGGGGCGATATGGGGCAGCGCAACCTCGATTTCCGCAATGCCTACTTGGCGGAAATCGAGACCGCGCCGGGGCGTCAGATTTCGATATAGCGCTCCGCTCCATTGGCCACGCGGTCGAGGTTGTGGGCGTAGACCATCGTCGTCTGGATCGAGGCGTGGCGGCAGGCGGCCTGGATCTGCTCCAGCGGCGCACTGAAGGTGGAACAATGCAACGAGACCGCGGCTCTGCGGACCCGCGGATCAGATCTGCATCCACCTCCAGCCTTTCCGCTTCCGCTGCCGCAGGAGGTGTTCGAGTTGAGCCTTGGTCTGCTCTTCGAAGGACATCAACTCCCACGGGGTCTTCTTCGGCGGCGTGCGGCGGGCGGGCCGAGAGGCTTGCTGGAGCGAGTAGGCCGCGACGTCGGCGCAGTCGTCGTGCTGGGCGCGCGGGTAACGAAGCAGCTGGTGTTCGAGCTCGCCGTTGCGCAGGCTTTCGTGATGCCAGACCGCTCCGTTGGAGTAGTACGGCGCCAGGGCCTCGATGCGCCGCTTGGCCTTGCCGGATTCCAGCGGGCCGCTGTGGGACGGGCTTTTGAGCGGGTGGATATGGCACACAATGCCGGCGCCAAGCATTTCGCGGCGCAGGAAGGCCTGCAAGACCATCGCCGCCCCTTGCTCCAGGCCGACGCTGCGCGGTCTGGTCTTCTGGATCTCGTGGATGATCAGGGAGACCAGCCGCTCCGGTCCGAACCGGCCATGAATCAGCCGGTGGAAATAGCGATTGCCTTCGGAGTCGATGGCGTGGATGAGGATGGCCGCCTCGTCGTGCTCGCGCTGTTCGCCGAAAGCCGCGTCGACCGTGACATACCAGTCGAGATCCTCCGGCAGGTCGCCGTCCTTGTAGTGGTTGAACCACTCGGGGCGGAAGACGGCGTCTTCGGAGGCCACGGGATCGTTCATCATTTGGCAGGAGAAGAGGTAAGGCCCCATGTCCCGCTTCATCTTCTCGATGTGCTCTTCGTTGAACTCCTCGGGGAATATCGGCCGGTCGTCCTCGATCACCTGACGGATGACGACGCTCTGCGGGGGCAGCTCGGCGATCAGCCGGCCGTAGAGGTCGGCGTCGCTGTAGCGCGTGCCGAGGATGCGTTTCCAGCCGCGGCCCGGCTCCAGGATGGCGTCGAGCATTCGGAACCATTCTTCCAACTTGTCCATCTGGTCGCGCGTGTTGCACCATTCGCGGTTGACGATGTCGTCGCACAACACCTTGTCGAAGTGCAGGCCGGTGATCTCGCGGCCCGCCGACGCGGCCAGGATGGTCGGCTCCTTGAACTCGCTCCCCCGCCGGACAACGATCTCGTCGTCGGTCCATTTCGGCGCGTCGCGTTTCGGGTTCCCCCAGATCACGTCGGGATAGAGCGCCCGCAGCAGTTCATTGCGCTCGAATTGCGCCCGAATGGCCCGCAGCGTCTTCGCTGGCAACGTGGGCGTCGAGCTGGTGATCAGGATGCGGATGTTGGGGTCGACCAGGATGTCCTGGATCGTCTCGCCGATTCCGGCGATCGTCGTCTTGTAGTGGCCGCGCGGCACAAGCAGGAGGCTGTCACGCCCATGGGTTTCAGCAATCCATCGGCACATCCAACCATGGAACCCGGCGCTGAGTTTGTCGTAGCCCAGGACCGTGCCGCAGAGGTACAGGAGATCATGCTCGATTAGGACGCGCAGGGCATCGGCGGGACTGCTCTTCGAAGGGTCGCTCATTGGCTCTCGCCTTCCTCCGCCTCGTTGGCGGAATCGTCGTTTGCCGCAGGCGGCTCGCCCAGCGCTTCGAGCAATCGGCCGGCCACCGCCGGATTGCCCAAGGCGGCGCGGGCGCCGGAGCCGGCATTCGCCTCGCCTTCCAGGATCAACTGCCGCAGACGCTCGCGCGCGGACGCCTGCGCGGCGAAGATCAGGTTGTTCTGCACGAGTTGCGGCCCGCCCGAGCCGGTCGGCGGCGACTCGGCCTTCGTCGCCACGCCCCACAGCCCAAGCACTCGATCCGCGGCCCGCTGGCGGGCGGCATGATCCGGCCTGCCGTCGCCGTCGACGGCCTCCAGCGCCGCGGCGTAGACCTTCACCGCCTTCTCGACGGTCGCACCGGCCTCTTCGAGCGCGGCGCGTGCGCGTTCCCGCGCCGATTCCACCAGATCCGGCCGACGGGCGGTGATCACGTCGGCGTAGCTCTCCGTATAGCCAGCCTGAAGAGCCGCTCCACGCGCGCTTCGCCCGGCAGCCATCAACACCAGGAGCCTCTCCTCGCGACTTGTTCGCCCACCCTTGGCAGACGGCGTTCCGCATTCCTCACTCGCGGTCTGCGTCTCTCTCGTTTCTATCATTGGGCTTCACCTCGTCAGAAAAAGTCAGGCTCAGACATGCGCTTGAGGCGATCAGTCCACGACAGCCCCGAGTGACACGCACAGGTCTTTCCCGGTCTGTCCCTCTCGAAACGGCATTTCTGAGTATTGTGTGAATTGTGAGTAAGCTAATCGCGATTGAGATTCCCTTCTCCGCGACTGCTGTCTTCGCGGTGGAAGAAGGGGGAGAGCCAGGTGAGTGGCTCTCCCCTTGAGTCAATCCGGCGGCCAAGGCCACCAAATCCGGCGCCAGGATTTTGCCAGAAATCAACGCGCCGGAACGGGTTTTGAACGCGCCGGAACGAAGGAAATCGTACAATCCGGTTATTGGTGGGTGATCTGTAAGTCGAGTGAAATCAGGTCTTAAAGGTGGCGCGCCCGCCGTGATTTGAACACGGGACCTGCGGATTCGAAGTCCGACGCTCTATCCAGCTGAGCTACGGGCGCGAAACGAGGGGAGGCCGCCGCCCTCCATTCGCAGGTGGAGGCGGTCCAGTCCGGCGCGACTTCTGGCGCCGGAGTCGTTTGAAGTCAAGCCGATTTGATTCGCCTGAAACCACGGGCGTCGAATCGTCGGAGCCGCCTTTCCCAGCTTGATTTCGCGCGCGCGGGTTCGTACAGTCCAAAGGAAATGCCGGGATGGGATGGGAAGCGTGGCCACTGGCGCGACAGTGCGGGACATTGCGTCGCTGGGAATCGTCGGGGCGGGCGGCGCCGGGTTTCCTTTGGCGAGGAAACTGGCGGCCCAGGCCGAGATCCAGCAGGCGGGGCTTGGGCCGCCGATCTACCTGGTCAACGCGGCGGAATGCGAGCCGCTGCTGCACAAGGACAAGGAGGTCGCGCGCGCCTTCGCCGACCAGATGTTCGCCGGCTTGCGCGTCGCCATGCAGGCCGTCGGCGCGCGCGAGGGCATCGTCGGCGTCAAGGCGAAATACGAAGACGTCATCGAGATCCTGCGCGCCAAGGCCCCGGCGAACGTTCGCCTGCACCTCATGGGCAATTACTACCCGGCCGGCGATGAGTTCATCCTGGTTTACGACGCGACGCGGCGGGTTATTCCGCCGGGCGGCCTGCCGTTGCACGTCGGCTGCGTGGTCAGCAACGTCGAAACGCTGGTGAACCTCGGACGCGGCCGGCCGGTCACGCGCAAATACCTGACGGTTGCCGGCGCGGTGGCCAATCCCGTGACGATCGAGACGCCCATCGGCGCCACGCTCGGCGAGGCGGTCGCGGCGGCCGGCGGCGCGACGGCGGACCGGTGGGCGATCCGCGCTACCTGCTGGGCCATCCGATCGAGCCGCACCTGGCGATGCGCGCCGAAGGATTCGCCGGCGAGCAACTGCGCCTGGTTCTGGGGACCCCCTTCTGTTGCGAGTGCAATTTGTGCTCGCTGATGGCCTGCCCGGAGGATCTCGATCCTAAGAACGTCTGTGTGATGGGCAAGGCGCTCGTGCGCGAACGCGACGCGCGCTGGGAGGGAGGCAGACGCGAGATCGCGCCGCATCCAATGCTGGAATATAGGCGAACGCCGGTCGAGCGGTTGAAGCACAAACTGGGGCTGGGCGAGTTCCGCGACGTGGGGCCTCTGGCGCCGCGGCCGCTCGAACCGCGGCGGGTCGTGTTGCCGACGAAACAGCACGCGGGCGCGCCGTCGGAGCCGGTCGTGCGCGCCGGGGCGAAGGTGCGCGAGGGCGATCTGGTCGCCAAGGTTCCCGAGGGGGCGTTTGGCGCGCCGATTCATGCGTCGATCCCTGGCCGGGTCGTCGAGGCGTCGGCGGAGAGAATTGTGATAGAGAGATAGACTGACAATTGGACGGAATGCACAGGACGCGCGGGGTAACATAGGGACCGGCCGTGTTGCGATTGTTTCCCTAAGTATCCTGTATATCCTGTTATCCCGTCTCACATCGCGCAAGGCGAACGAACCATGCCGCAAGCCGTGGGAATGATCGAAACCTCTTCCATCGCCATCGGCCACGAAGCCGAGGACGCGATGCTCAAGGCCGCCGACGTGCGGTTGCTCGTGGCGCGCACCATTTGCTCGGGCAAATACCTGGTAATTATCGGCGGGGACGTCGCCGCCGTCGAAGCCGCGCTCGCTGCCGGGCGGGCCGCCGCCGAAGGCGTATTGATCGACGAGATGATCGTGCCCGTCGCGCATCCCGGCGTCTTTCCCGCGTTGGCCAACAGCGTCGCGCTGCCCGCGGAGCAGGTCGGCGCCCTCGGCATCGTCGAAACGTTCTCGGCGTGTTCGATCGTCGAAGCGGCGGACGCGGCGGCGAAAGCGGCCGAAGTCACGCTGTTGCGCATTCACGTGGCGATGGCCATCGGCGGCAAAGGCTTCTTCCTTTGCACGGGCGACGTGGCCGCGGTGCGGAGCGCGATCGAGGCCGGGGCGGCGGTGGCCGCGCGGCATGGCATTCTGGTCGCCACCGCCGTCATCCCCAATCCCCAACGCGAGTTGTTTCGGGAGTATATCTAGCCTCAAGCCGCCATCCGCATCGGCTCCCTGCCCTTCTCGCTGACCAGCGCCTTATACAGCTGGTTGAAATCCGCCTTCGCCGTCTCAATGAACACCCCGCGATTGCCGCCGATGCAGACGGTGTAGTCGCCGCCGCAATACATCCATCCATGTTGGGGAATCCAGGCGCTGTCGCTCAGGCGGGTGAACGCGCCGGCCAGCGTGCTGAACAGCATGGTCACCGTCGCGCAGAATTGCGCCGCCAGCGCGGCGCCTTCCGATCCGATCTCGCTGTTGGCTCTGTATTCAACCAGTTTTCCATCGGGCGCATACTCAAACGCCACGAGCGCTCCGTCGATTCGGCCCAGTTCTTCCAGGGTTTTCATTCTGAATGTCCCCTTTCTCGCCGCGCATCCCGGCGGCGCACGACCGGGCGAGCGGGCTGCCTGCGCCCCCTCGCCGTCGCGGAGGAAGAGAGCAAGGAAGGCGCCGAAGCCGCGCCGACGGGTCTTGACAACAAGGGCCGGAATTGCGGAAGAAGGGGCGTGAAATGCCGCCAAGGAGCCGGGCCGTGGCCGACATCGCGATGCAGCGGCGAATCCATCGCAGGGAGTTTCTCATGCAGGCTGCTTCGTTGT
>JAPLSS010000278.1 GCA_026398515.1 Candidatus Sumerlaeota bacterium
GCTTCCTTCGGCCCTTCCCTCTCTTCGCGCCTCATTCCAGAGACGCTCCCTCATGCCTCAGAAAACTCATGCTCCCCACCCACGGATTCTTCCGAGGAACCGATTTAAGAAGACGGATCTCCTCCCAATAGAATGAAAGAGGAAATCAAGCAGGCTTTTTCCGGGCTGGAGGAATCCTTGAGAAGGATCGAAACCCTCTCCGCCTGGCGCGAGCTCGAACGCGCGGAGTTCCGCGTCGACTCGCCGCTCAGGCTCAATCACGATTCAACGATACAGGAATTCCGCTTGGAGGAAGGCCGGTTCTGGATCCGAGTTGCCGAGGCTCAGCGAAGCATCGACTCGCTGCCGCGCAATGCGCGCATGTCCGCCCGGCGCCGTCTTGCGCGCCTGATCGCCCAATGCCGAAACTTGTCCGAGAGCACAGGTGAGCGAATTCGATGAACATGAGATCGACTTGCGCTTTGATGTATTGTTGTCGTTAGGACATTCGGGGCGGTCACAAATTGTCATCAATCTCGTAAGTCCTTGAGGCACAGCGCTTAATGGTGTGACCTCAATTTGCGGTCGACCGGGCCCCGACGCTTTGCGGTTTCCGAGAAGACAAAGCGTGCTTTGGCGTCACTCTGGATCATTTTCCCGCCCTCCGCCGCCGTTACGCAGGTCGGCGGCGATGGCGGAGAACTGTTCCAAGGCGGTCTGGAGGTCGTCGGCAATCTCCTGGGCCAGCGTGGCCGGGTCGGGCAGGTCGTCGCCGTCCTCCAGGCTCTTGTCGCGCAGCCAGAAGATGTCGAGGTTGGCCTTGTCGCGCTTGGCCAGTTCCTCGTAGTCGAACGCGCGCCAGCGACCTTCGGGGCGCTTCTCCGCGTCCCACGTCGGTTTGCGCAAATGGGGCTTCCCCGGCTTGAACACCTCGACGAATTCGTCCAGGTCGGCGCGGCGCAATGGGTTGGTCTTGAGGGTGAAATGCATGTTGGTCCGCAGGTCGTAGACCCACAGGCGCTTGGTCCACGCCTCCTCGCGCGCGGGCTTGGCGTCGAAGAAGAGGACATTGGCCTTGACCCCCTGGGCATAGAAGATGCCCGTCGGCAGGCGCAGGAGCGTGTGGACATCGAACTGCTGGAGCAGATTGCGCCGCACCGTCTCGCCCGCGCCGCCTTCGAACAAGACGTTGTCGGGGACGACGATGGCGCAGCGCCCGTTGACCTTGAGCAGCGTCTTGACGTGCTGGAGAAAGTTGAGCTGCTTGTTCTTTGTCGTCGTCCAGAAATCCTGCCGCTCGTATGCGTGGTCCTCCTTCTCCAGTTCGCCCTCCTCGGTCACGATGGCGATGGAGCTCTTCCGGCCGAATGGCGGGTTGGTCAGGACCATCGAGAACCGCTCGCCCAGGTCGGCGGCCAGCGAGTCGAGGCCGGCGACAATGGGGCACTCGCCGCCTCGCGCCGCGTCCTCGGTGGAAGGGCCGATGCCGTGCAGGTAGAGGTTCATCACGCACAGGCGCGCGGTGGCCGGCACGAGTTCCCAGCCGCGGATGAACGCCGACCGCAGATGGCGCTTCTGATCGGGGTCGAGCGAGCGCCCGCGCTCCCGCAGGACGTAGTCGTGAGCCGCCAGCAGGAACCCCCCGGTGCCGCAGGCCGGGTCGCAGACCGTGTCGCCGGGGCCGGGCCGCATGACGTCGACGACGGCCTTGATCAGTTCGCGGGGGGTGAAATACTGGCCGGCGCCCTTGGGAGATTCCTGGGCGCTGCGGGCCAGGAGGCCCTCGTAGATGTCGCCCTTGACGTCGGCCTCCATCGCCGACCAATTCTCCGCGCCGATCAGGTCGACGATCAGGCGCTTGAGGGTGGCGGGATTCTGGATCTCCTGCCGGGCCTTGAGAAAGATCTCGCCGAGCATCCCCGGCTTTTTGCCCAGTTCCTCGAGGATGTGGCGGTAGTGGACCTCCAATTCGTCGCCGTCGCGGGCCAGGAGCGACGGCCAGTCCAGCCCCTTCGGCACGATAGCGGGCTTGCTGTGCGGCGGCTGCGTCACCTCGTGCGCCATCTTCAGGAACAGCAGGAACGTGATCTGCTCCGTATAGGCCATATACGACAGCCCGTCATCGCGCAGCACATGCGCGAAGTTCCAGGCCTTGGCGACGATTTGCTGGCTGTTGTTTGCCATTCGTCTTCTTTCTTTGTTTCCTTCACCACATTCAGGCCGTCTCGGCGAGGTGATACGTCTTCTTGGGATCACGCGACGACTTGCCGATTTCCACCACCACGCCGCGTTGAACCAGGGAGAGCACACGCGTCCGGGTGGCCCGCGCCGACAAGCCGATGCGGTCCGCCAAGCCTTGGGTCGTCAAGCCGCCGGACCCTCGAAGCGCATTCACGATGGACTGCTCCACCGCGTCCAGGGCCGGAGCCTGCTCCCGGTTCTGACTAAACAGTGTGACGCGAAAATGCGTCCCGATCTCCTCGAACTGCGGCTCTGGAAGCCCGGCCTCGCGGCACGCCGACATCATGCGCTGGATGCCGCTGCCCCATTGCTCGATCAGACCCAGTTCCCGAAACACCCGCCCAATCACGCGGTTGCGCAGTATCGAAACTCCCTGCCGGATTTCCTCCACGGTCAAGCCAAAGGGAAGCAGGCCGGGGTTCTCGATCTCCATACGGTCGTCGAAAATGGCCACTCGAATGGGCGCGCCGCCTTGGCTGTAGTCGGCATGGGCCACCGCGTTGATGATCGCCTCGCGCAATGCTGCGGGCGGGTATTGCCACCGGTCCACGCGCCGGACGGGCCCAATCTCCGCGGCGCGCCGAATATGGCCTTGGACAAAGGCGATGGCGTGCTCAATGGCCTGAATGGGGCACTCTTGAAACTCGGCGTGATCGTCGATGCGCGCCCGATCGGTCCCGCCGAACCGTCCCGCCTGAATCCAGGCGTCGGGAAACGCGCGCAACCGGTCGCGTCCAAACAGGATCATTCCGCCGACCGTAGGGACAAGCCGGCCTTGATGCCGCGTCAAAAGCCGTAGCGTTTGCAAGTCGCCTTTGGCGAGGCGGCGAACGCCTGAAAACAACTCTGAAGCGACTCTGAAGTCCAGCGCTTCAGAGTTGAAATCCGGCAAGGCCTGCTCGTCAAACGACTCCAGCCGGGCCGACCGCCGCAGTTCCGCGATCATCGCGGGGTCCGCGCGCCGGTTGGTCGAACCGACGCGGACGAAAACGCCCGTTTCCGGCCCCCGGGCCTTCAGATAATGCGGGCGGCTCGAACTGGGATACACCCGGACGGCCAGGATCTGAGTGCGGCGCCACGGCAGCACTTCGATCTCCGGGGCCAGAAGAGGGGCGATCCCGTCGGCGATCAGGCTGGCCAGCCGCTCCTCCATGGCCAGCGCGTCGTCCACCCCGCGCACGCGACGGCTCTTGTCCTCCACGCCGATCGCCACCGTGCCCCCCGCGCAATTGGCGAAGGCGATCAGCGTCGTCAACACCTTCTCGGGTGAGGACAAGTCGCGCTTGAACTCCAGCGTCTTGCCCTCGGGACGCCGAAGCAAATCGAGGATACGGACGTTCTCCGATTCCCCCGCCCCCGCCTCTTCGCGTTTCTGTACCGCCATTGTCTTCTCCGTTCGCAATTCCCGCGTCCCGTCTATTAACGCACGCGACCTTTCTGCAAGCGCGTCGCCGCGCCTCGAAAAGCCTTTTGCCCGCTCTTAGTCTCAGGCCAGGATCGATGGCCAGTCCAGCCCCTTCGGCACGATGGCGGGTTTGTTGTGCGGCGGCTGCGTCACCTCGTGCGCCATCTTCAGGAACAGGAGGAACGTGATCTGCTCCGTATACGCCATGTAGGAAAGCCCGTCGTCGCGCAGCACATGCGCGAAGTTCCAGGCCTTGGCGACGATTTGTTGGGTATTCTCAGCCATCTCGACCCTTCATCCAGAGCATACGCAGAACGCACAGGGAATACCTTGACAGGCCATAGCGAGTGGCTTTGACAGGACATCGACCTCTTGAAAAACGGTCTTAGAAGTTCTGGCCGATCCCCGATTCAATCACATCTGCCAAAGCATGTCCGAACGCCTTAGCGAACGCAAGCGCGTCCCTCAGATCTCTTTCTGTGATCGTCAGTGACACCCCTCCCGTATGTGCCAAGCGATTTCGATTCCTCGTCATCTTGTCCAGCCATGCTTTTACTTCTCCAGCCGTTTCTCTAGTATGTGATCGCCCCATCACGCCCTGAAGATCGGTGGATCGCCCGAAGTCGTCCCAGTCAAGATCTATCCCAATTCTCCTAAGAAGGCGCGGCACGTTCTCTGACGTTAGTCCTCCGTCCGTCATAGCAAAAGCAGTAGCATTCAAAGTAAACTGGTCACTCTCCGGCAAACAACTCCCAAGATTCCTGCAGATCGCAAAAAAGTCAAAATCATGATGATCCCGCCTCCCCTTGATCGTCTGCAGTGCAATAGCGGAACGATGAATATGCTCGTGCTGAAAGTTCTCACGCAATGAAG
Organism: Candidatus Sumerlaeota bacterium; assembly: GCA_026398515.1. GTDB lineage: Bacteria > Sumerlaeota > Sumerlaeia > JAPLSS01 > JAPLSS01 > JAPLSS01. The sequence continues at coordinate 4,499 of JAPLSS010000278.1, forward strand.
CGAATGATTTGGCGCGAGAGTTGATTACCTCGACGCCGATTCTCATCATATCAGCCATTAGCTTTTCCAGAAGGGCGTAGACCATAACGTAAAACGCGCGGCAAAACACTGCTACGTCGGGTTGGTCCGTTTTGATGAATTTCTGCGCCAAACCCTTCTTGTCTTTCTCGAGGCATTCCCAGCGCAGCATATCGTTCAGATAGGGCCTGAGGTCAGTTGCCACTCGCACCAGATCCAAGGACTTGACGATCTGATCAAGGCCGGCTTCGAATTCGGAGAACTGCGGGGAATCGCACAATGGCGTCATTTCAGACACTCTTTGAAGAGATCCTCAACCTTTTGAAGGCGTTCTCGTATAGATTCGGCGGTGTTAGGGCGGCCGACGACGAGTTCGTAGAATTCCTGGTCTGAAAGCTGGGCATGCAGCGCGTCACGGATATTCTTGGCTGATCGAACCAGGGCATTCTGATGTTCGAACAACCGGTCTACTGCAATCATTACGCAGTCATACAATGGCTCTGAAAGCCGCCACCTCTTCTTGTCGTCCTGCAATTGAAATGTCCTATCCCCGAAGATCTTGTGCGCCAGCTCGAGCCTAGAAAGGAACAAGGCACGGTATTCCTTAATCTGCTCCACGTTGGCCTTTTCGCAATCCTCCATGCACGAATCCAGAATACGTTTCACAGCCCCAACAATTTTAGAGCGTCTTCTAAAGGCGAAGAACCTTAAGACAATTTCACAGTCACGCATACGGCGAAAGAGCGTGTTTTCTGCCAGTTCCGGCGAGATATGGTGCCCTCTGATGTTATCATCATACGGCGGGATTTCCCATGTCTCATCGAAAAGACGGTTTCCGGCGAGCTCTATAATCAAATCGTTGAACAATCCAGAATGGAGACAATTGCGAAGCTCCTGCGCGTTGAGTTGCTGCCCCCCAGTGTTCAGACGCTCGAAGACCTGCCGTCTGATATCCTGCTGCGGGTTATCATCGGGACCAGAACTCTCTGCCAATAGAACTGTTGCTGAAATCCTCCGCCTGTCAAGACCCCTTTGAATCCTTGGTGGGCAGTCAGCATAGGTTCTCCCATTCAAGACGTCCCAAGTCTCAAGCCCCGAAAGCTTCAGTCTGTTCTCGTAGAACTCAATGATGGTGTTGAGACGTTGCTGACCGTCCATCACTTCGTACCTGTTCAAATCCCACTCATACAGAAAAACGGGGGGGATGGGAACGTTCATCAAGAGGGATTCGATGAAAAGGGATTTCTTCTTCCTGTCCCACACAAGACGCCGCTGATACTCGGGCCTAAGATTCATCCATTTTTTCGCTCGTACGAAGTCGAGAACCTGTGGTAGCAGGAAGTCATTGCGTTCCTGGGACAGACGAAAATTGCCGGAGTCATAGAGTTCGTCTATTTCCCTGTCCGAAAGCCTGCGTTTTCCCATGGCACGAACCTCCTCATAGATCTGAAAGCCGCGACGCCTCAGAGTTCTCCAGGAAATGGGCTGTGCAGTGCGCATTGGTGGAGGCCTGCGGCGTGGGCATGGCCCTTTCCAACGGCTTGTGGCGTGCCGCTAAAGGCACTCCTGAGAATGGCTTGCCGGAGAGCAGTTGTGCGGAGATCTTGGAGATGAATCTGCCCTTCGATGTGCTTGGCGATTTCGTAATAGCCGGAGAACTCCTCTAGGATCTGATCCTGCTCCAATCGCGGGGGCAGTGCGATGGTTGCTGACCGGACGTCCTCGAGGTTGAGGGTCTTCCTCGCAACCTCATGGGCCTTGCCGTTCATCTCGTTGACGGTGGCTGGATTGCGCAACCAAATCTCAGACCAATATGGATTTACCGCAGGAGCGAGTGGAATGACCCCGACAGCACGTGCAGTGTTTGCGCCGGCGAGAGATTCTGGTGCAACGGCTGTACGGCCTATGGCACCAACAAGCGTAATCAGCACTTCCCCGCCTCGGAGATAGGTCCTTGAATACTGATCAGCGATCTTGCGGGAAATCCGCTTCATACCCTGTCTCTCGATTGTCCCGTCATTGATGTCGCCAACGCGGACTAGAAAGATGCCGTCCGCAATATCAGGGCCGGGTTGAAGCACACCGTAGGCGCACGTCCTGTCCCCTGGCGTAAGTTGTTCCACCGTGGCCCAGCACCAGGATTTGGGGAGTGGCGGGGCTTGGGCGAGGAATTCGGGGGAAGGGCCGATGGGCTCTTTGTAATGCGGAGTGCCCCTCGGCTTCGCTCGGGACAGGCGGAGCGCCCCTCGGCCTTGTTCGGGACAGACGGAATGCCCCTCGGCTTGGCTCGGGACAGGCGAGATGGAGCCGCCGCGTTTTTGGGCGAGTTTTTGGGTCTGGGCTTCTCCCCAGCGGCGGCGGCGTTCGACGAGAATGCGTTGGAGGAGTCGGGAGGCGGGTTCGACGTCGGGGTGGCGCCGGCGCCAGTCCTCGGTAAGGCGGCCTTCGACGGCGGCCTTGAGGACCGAGGCGCGGTAGCGTTTGAGGTTCGCCCGCGCCCGCCGCAACGCGGCCACTCCGGCGTCCAGTTTCGAAAACAACTCCTCGATCCGCGCCACAATCCGCTTCTGCTGCTCCGGCGATGGAAGCGAAACAGGGATGTCCTGCAGCTTCTCCAGTGGAAGATGCTGGATCGTGGTCTCTGACTTGCGGGGGAAGATTCTCGGATCTGAAATGTAGCGAGCGATGAAGTACTGAAGGAAAGTTGGGTCCAGGTCGTCCCTCCTCGGGCGGACCCGGTGGAGCGCCTTCTGATACATGAGCGGACCGTCGCTCCCATGATAGACAGCGCACCTTCCCGGCTCGCCCCCTTCGCAAACAAGAAGGTCGCCGTCCTGAACCAAGTAGCGCTCCAACTCCTTCTGGTGGAATCCCATCTCCTTGAGGTCGGAGAAATCGATCGTGTGCCATCGGACATTCAGATTGCGGAGATAGGACAACTGTACAAGCCCCTCCGCGTAGGCTTTTCGCGACAGCATCTTCCCCAGTTTGATCTCCGCGACCTCTCCGAGGCGAACCCAACGCCAATCCTTGGGGACGGGAGGAAGCTCCGAGGCGGACAGAGGTTCTTTACGTGCGGACTTCGGGCTCATCTGGGCGCCCTTTGGCTATTCTGTGACGCCGGTTTCTGCGTCTTGGGTGTGATTCAGTAGAGTAACTGCTGTCGAAGCTGGGATTTGGGGACGCTGTGGTTCTGGAAATACACCGTCATGGCGGCCCGTTTAGTCAGGTTGCGAATCGTCTCCGACCCCAGAGGGTAATGCCCATTCCATTGGAGCACATCCCCAGTCTCCAATTCGTCTCCGAGAAGCTCGATAATCGAGTATTCCTCGTCCTCTGTGAAAACAGCAACCATTCCTCGGCGTTGGTTGATCTCGACCACTTGTCCTTTCATCAGTCCCACCTCTGTCTCCTGTATCTCCTGGAGGGAGTTCCGTTTCCTGACCGGCAGACAGCCGGTTCCATAGCCATGTGCGATCTCCCGTTTGAGGTCGCAGATTGCGACCTCAAAGTTGCGTGTCGTTGAGCGGCACAGATGCCGGTATGAACCTTGCTTCTGGGTTCTTGCTCATGCCGCCAGCCTTTCGTTCAGTTCCTCGAGCAGCCCGTTCAGCCGTTCGCCGAAGACCTGCCAGGCCTTGCCCATGCCGCCCATCTGGCTGAAGGGCGCGTAGTCGAAATCCTCGGGGGCGATGTGGAGCGATTGAGCGATGTGGTCCTTGATGGCCTCGATCCATTGGTGTTGTTCGGCGGTGAAGTCAAGGCCCTTCCGCGCGCATTCGGCGAGCCACTCGCCATAGCGCTCCTCGACGGTCTGACCCACGGGGACGAGCGGCTGGCGCGGGTCGATGGCGTGGCGGACAAGGGCCACGAGGTCGACCAAGGCCCGGCGTTCTCGATTGCCGATTGTCGATTGGCGATTGCCGATTGGGGACGACGCCTTCCCTTTGGCGCCGCGATCCTCGTTCTCATCGAGTTCAGAGGCGCGCCAGAGGGGATCGAGGGTGTCGGGGTTCTCGGCGCGGACGTGGAACGGGGCGGCGCCGAGCTTGCGCGCCAGCTCCTTGACCTGATTGTAGCGCAGGCCGGCGCGGTAGGGGCGGCTGTAGAGGATCTGGAGCGCCTCGATCTCGTCCTTATGCTCGTCGCAGAAGCGGCGGAAGCTGGCCAGCAGGTCGCGCGCCTTCTGGCGGGCGGCGATGTCGTAGCCGGCGGCGAGGAGCGTGTCCTGCGTCACTTCGTCGATCACCTGTTCGGTGATCGAGTGGACGCGCAGGATGGTCTCGCGCAGGGCGGGGTTGTGGAACGGCTTGAGGGCGGCAGCGACGGCCTCGCGCTCGACGCGGTCGATCTGCGCGTCGGTCGGCTCCTGGTAGCCGCCGAGTTCGAAGCGCTCGCGGGCGCGCCGGTCGTTGGCGTCGGGATCGACGCTGTCGAAGAGGCCGGCCGTCAGCGCGTGGAGTTCGGTCCCGCCGGCGGCCTGGCGAATCTGCTCGCGGTCGCCGTCGTCGATGGCTTCATCAAGCCGGGCCATGCGGGCGGCGAGCGCCGAGGCGAGGTCGGGATGGGCGATGCCCTGCGCGGCCATCTGCAGGAGTTTGTCCAGCGGAACGGACGGCTGTCGGTCGAGGGGCTTGGAGTGGCTCTTGTCCTGCTCGCAGACGCCGACGGCGTCGACAAGACGAAGCGGCTTTTGTGGCGCGCGTCGGGGGTGACCTGGAGGAGATCGTCGGGCTGGATGACGCGGCAGCCGCGGCCTTTCATCTGCTCGAAGTACGTGGCCGAGCGGATGTTGCGCAGGAAGAGGAGGCATTCGAGCGGCTTGACGTCGGTGCCGGTGGCGATCATGTCGACGGTGACGGCGATGCGCGGGTTGTAGGAGTTGCGGAACTCGTTGAGAAGGTCTTCGGGCTTCTTGCCGGTCGTGCGATAGGTGATCTTCTGGCAGAAGTCGTTGCCGCGGCCGAACTCCTCACGGATGACGCGGACGATGTCTTCGGCGTGCAGGTCGCTTTTGGCGAAGACGAGGGTCTTGGGGACTTCGGCGCGGCCGGGGAAGATGTCGACTGGAAGGCGGTCGCGGAAGGTCCGGATGACGAGACGGATCTGGGATTCGGCCACCACGTCGCGGTCGAGTTGCTGGGCGGTGTAGGCCAGGTCGTCGTCGAGTTCCTTGTAGCGTTTGGCGCGGGTGCGGCGGTCGCGATGGGGGACGAAGTAGCCGGGCTCTTTCTTGAGCGTGGCGCCGCCGGAGGAGATCGCAGTATCGATGCGGTAGACGTCGTAGCCGACGTTGACGCCGTCGGCCACGGCGCGCTCGTGCGAGTAGTCCTGGACCAGGTTGCCGTGAAAAAAGCCGAGGGTCTGGGCCGTGGGCGTGGCGGTCAGGCCGATCAGGAAGGCGTCGAAGTAGTCGAGCACCTGCCGCCAGACGTTGTAGATCGAGCGGTGGCATTCGTCGACAACGATGAAGTCGAAGGCCTCGATGGGGATGGCGGGGTTGTAGGCGACGGGGACCGGCTCGCGCTGGAGCGGGCTTTCGGATTCGAAGAGAGAGCCTTCCTCGTTGGCTTCGTCGAACTCCTCCTCGCCCTTCAGCATGGAGTAGAGGCGCTGGATGGTGGTGATGCAAACCTTGGCCGCTGGGTCGATCGTGTTGCGCGTCAGGCGCTGGACCGGATACTCCTCGGTGAACTTGTAGCGGGTGTAGGGGCTGACGTATTGCTGGAACTCGGTCAGGGCCTGGCGGCCGAGGTTGTTGCGATCGACCAGGAACAGAATGCGCCGGGCGCGGGCGAACTTGATCTGCCGGTAGCAGAAGGTGCAGGCGGTGAAGGTCTTGCCGGAGCCAGTGGCCATCTGGATCAGGGCGCGGGGGCGGGCGGCGGCCAGCGAGCGATCGAGGTTCGCGATGGCTTCGATCTGCGCGGACCAGAGGCCTTGAGTGTCGAGTTCGGGGAGGCGGCGCAACGCGGCGCGGAGTTGGCGGTCCAGGGCGACGAGGCGCAGCAGCTCGTCGGGGCGGTGGAAGGCGAACACCTCGCGACTGGCCGGAGCGGGATCGAGCCGGTTGGTGAAGCGCGTCTCGCTCCCGGTGGACTCGTAGGCGAAGGGCAATGGGTTGTGGTGCGCCGGGATGCCATCGGGAAGGCTGGCGGAATAGCCGACCGATTGCTCTTCGACGCCGATGAGGGGAAAGCCTTCGGGCTTGGCCTCGATGGTGGCGATGGCTTTGCCGTCGGCGTAGAGCAGGTAATCGGCGAAGCCGCCCGCCAGAGGGAATTCGCGCACGGCCACGCCCGGACCGGCCGACAGGTTCATTGCCGCATGGTCCTGCACCAGCCAGCCGCATTCGGCGAGCAGGCGGTCAATGTTCTGGCGCGCTTCTTCTTCCGGCTTCATGGCGCCTGGCCGTAGGTCGTTGAATATGACGCGGAGATTCAACCTGGGGCTTGATGCAGAAACCAGATTTGTAGGGGATTATCCTGATCATGCGGCGAGCGCGCAAGGCGAAAAGAAGGAAAAACAGTGACTGGGGATCGACTCGCATCAGGCGCATAATGGCGACAGGGAGGCTGAAATTGAAATAGAACGCAGCCTGAGAGACGCCTCAGGCAATGGGCGTCAAGCCGCTTTCGGTCAGGCTCCGGAATCCAATGGCGGGTCAAAAGCAGTCCCTGCTTTGGCATCTTGCGAGCTCGCCTCTGAAGTATCGTCTGGGGCTTTGCGCTGATCTTCCAGCGCGTCTCGTCCCTTTCGCGTCAACCGAACGACGCGGATCACGCCCGTGGGCGTCGTTTCCTTTTCGTCGGAAATCAGTCCTTCCGCGGCCAATCGCCCCTTCAATTTTTGCCCCTGGCGCACGCTCAAAGCCAGTCGCTGGTAGCGCTTGGCGATGCCGCTTTCGGGGAAACTGGCAATGTCATTCAGGAACCGGATGTCCAGTTCCGACTGCTCCGAGGTGGCGCCTACACGGACGGTCGACGCCGGCGCTGGCGCCCCGAAATGCGCCCGCCGATAGGAGACAGAGATTGTCCTCTTCCGGCCGGCAATCTGCGCATCAGGAACCATTCCTTTCTGGAGATCGAAGGGCGGTATCTGGATCAGAAAGGGCTTGGAAACCCGTCCCTGCAATTTGACCACGGCTTGCCCCACCGGCAGGGCGCCCAGGATGTCGCGTTCCTTGGTGTCCATCAGCATGCACTGAGCGATGGCGTTGACATCGTGGCTGTGTTTCAGGTTGAGGCAGATTGTTGCATAGGTGTTGCCCAATGCGGGAAGCGAGATCTGTGAGGGATGCTGGTCCAGGATGATCAGCGACTCGCCGAACTCACGAATCTCACGGAAGGTGATCTCCATCACGGACTGTCCGCCGATCAGGCTTCGGCGCTCTCCGCTGAGGACGTGGTGGGCTTCTTCGATCAGAATGGCATGCTTGAACTGCTCCCGGAGGCCTTCGACCATTCGACGGTGGTGAATCCACAGGAGGAGCGCCTGGATGAAGAAGATCTTGTCCGACTGCGCCAGGGCATCCAGTTCGAGAACAACCGGACGCTCCAGCAGTTGGTCCAAGTGTCGATTGCTCTCCCAGTTGACCGCGGTTTCCATGTCGCCAAAGCACAGGGCCGAGAGCGCCCGCAAGGCGCTTGAAAGCCAGCCCGCTTCCCTGCCTTTTCCTGGGTAGTTCCTTAGCTCGTCGAGCACATCTCGAAAGGTGGGAAAACGCTGAGGAGCGTTTGAATACACGCCGAACCTCTCATAGACCGCGTCGACGGATTGTTGCAGCAGATACAAGACGCCGTTGCCGAGCATGTAAGCGTGGGCGATGACTTCGATGATCTTCTTGAGCCATGTCTTGGGCGGAGTGCCCTCTGGCGGAATCAAGGGGTTGAAACTCAAGGGAGCGATCGGACGACCAATTGTATAGATCTCAACATCGGCGAAATCGGGAAGAACCACCAGGTCGCGGTAGTTCCGTTTCCAGTCAAACACCAGGAACGGCTTCTGATGGCGCTTGATCTCGCGCAGAATCAGGTATCCAAGATTCGTCTTTCCTGCTCCGGTTCGGCCAAAAACGCCCACATGCTGGATCCACTCGCTTTCGCGAAGACCGAAAGGCCCAATCTCTTTCCCGGCAAAAGAAACAGTGCCGAGTCGATACGATCCGTCAGCCGCGGCAGGATCGGGCGGCGTTGGCTCTTCCACATCCGACACGAGACTGGGAAGCAGGCGCTCGGCCTGCAACGCCTCGAGGTACGCCTCAATCTGTTCCTTTCCATCGGCGTCTTCGAGAAGATACGCGCGAAACACCTCGTCCGCCCGGGATCCGAGGAACGGCCGCAACCGGCGCAAGACAGCCCGAACCCAATCTGTCTTGCCGGTTCGCTCAGCCATTGGCGCTCTCCAGCGCCCCAAGCAGATCGTGTCGTTCGCGCGCGGCGTGATAGGCAAGAGCCGACTCGATGAACTCATGCTGGACCTCGGCCATGTCTTTCCAGAAAGCGCATTCCTCTCGGTGGCGCTCAGACTCTAACTGCAGCAAAAGGCGCTCGAGCATGGCGGCTTGGGAACTTGGGATGGTGCAATAAGGTCGGTGAAGAAAGGCGAGGCGGTTCCGAAAATCGTCACGCATGTCGTTGATCTCGCTGAGCCGCGCGTAGTGAATGCGTCGACGGTCGCCGGCCAGGCGCTCCGATTGCTCAAGCAGAACCGACTTCTCGGCCAATTGCCGGCCGAAGATCCGATCAGCCAGCGAACCATCTCCAGGATTCACCGCATGACTCAAATAGGGCGAATCCGCGCCGGCGTAGGGCGTGCCAGACGCGTCTTCATTGGTCGCTTGGCCTTGGCGGTTGGTGAAGGGCCAATACGATGCAGAGCGTACGCTACGGTCGCTCTGCATGCCATACGCGATTCGGATCGAAGGATAGGATTCCATTTTGTCACTCCACAGTGGTCTATGAAGAACTGTGGAGTATAAAAACCTTTCGGTTTGGAACGGAGCACGCGGCGAGAAGCGCGGTGGGGAACCACGGAAGAAGGTGACAACCGGCTGGGCAATAGCGGGAGGCGAGGCGCAACGTCTCAAGCAGACTGAACAGTCTGGCCCCATTGCAATCGCTCGACCGCCTCCTTGATCTTCTGCGGAGCCAGATGAATGTAATGGGCCCAGGTGATCTTGATGTCGCTGTGGCCCAGCAGCTGGCAGACGGTCTCGATCCCGACGCCCCGCATGACCAGATGGCTGGCGAACTCGTCGCGCAGGGTATGAACCGTGATCGGAGGGATTCCGGCCTTTCGACAGACGCTGTGCAATCGGGGAAGGAGTTTGTTGGGACAGGGCTTCTCGCCATGGCCGAACACATAGCGCGAGTCGCTCCCCGGCTTCCACTGCTCCAGCGCGGCCTTCAGCCGGCCATGCAACGGGATCGCGCGCGCTTCCCGATCCTTGGGCTCCCAGTCCCGCTTGGCGCGGATGTGGAGTTCGTCCCGCTCGAAGTCGACGTCGATCCACTCCAGGTTGAGCAGTTCGCCGGTCCGCATGCCGGTTAGAAGAAAGGTGAGGAGAATCGGCCGGAAAGCCCCGTCCGCAGCCTGAATCAGGCGTTCGATCTGCTCTTCGGTCAGCGGCGCGTAGCGCTTGCGCGTCGGTCGCGCGATCTTGCGAACTTGCTCGAAGGGGTTGCTCTGAATGAACTGGCGGCGCCGGGCCAGATTGAACATCGAATGAAGGAAGGTCAGCTCGTTGTTCACCGTTCGTACGGACACCCCGTCGCGCCGGGCGGTGTTCGGGTGGCCGTTCGGCGAGATCGGCTCCCGCCGCCGGAAATCCTTGTAGCGCTCAATCAACGCCGCATTCACCTGGTCCAGATGCTTGAGATACGCCTCCTCCCGCTCCACAAACTCCGAAAACCTCTTGAAAACCCCGGCATACCGTATGATCGTCTGGGGGGCGCGATTCTCGGTCTGGAGGAACTCCGGCAGCTGATCGCGAAACGACTCCAGGGTCGTGCGGCGCAGTTCCTTGTCCGGATCGAGAAGGCCGGCGCGCTGCTTCGCCAGCCGCGCCTCCACATCGCCCTTCGCGATCTCAGCCGTCTTGCGGCTCGGCCCGACGCGCAGGCGCACCTTCTTCCCGCGGAGGTCATA
>JAPLSS010000132.1 GCA_026398515.1 Candidatus Sumerlaeota bacterium
GTTGCGTCGCGTGGAGCCCGGTTTGGCCAAGTCGGCCGGCGGACCGGTCCGTTGGCTGGAGGACCCGCGGTTGGCCATCGGGGCGCTGGTCGCGGCGAACGTCTGGGTGGTGGTGGGTCTGCAGACGGTGATTTTCCTGGCCGCGCTGCAGTCGGCGCCGGCGGACCTGTACGAAGCCGCGCGAATCGACGGGGCCACCGCCGCGCAACGCTTCCTGCACGTGACCCTGCCGCTGCTCAAGCCGGCGACGTTCTTCGTGATCCTCATTTCGCTCTTCGATTCGCTGCAGGTCTTCGTGCTGCCCCAGGTGATGACGCGCGGCGGGCTGGATCTTTCGTCGGATACGGTCGTGCTCTTCTTGTATAGGAACGGATTCGAGTATTTCCGACTGGGCTACGCCTCGGCGGCGGCGTACGTCTTGTTTATCTTGACCATTCTGGCCACGCTGGCCGTGCGCGCCGTCATGGGCCGCGGCGAAGAGGGGCTGCTGCCGGATTGAAGCAGGAAACGTTTTGGAGTGCGCCGGCAGAGCGAAGCGGCGGCGGCGCACTCCAAGACGCTCCGCGCGCAGGTTCTAAGAGATGAAGAACTGTGTTTCACGAGTTTTTTACCCGCCCTTTTTCCTGGGCCTCGCCTTGGCGACGGCGGGTTGTCTCAGGTGCCCGGCCGAGCCGCTGTCGCCGGGGGAATTGCCGCCGGGCGCGTTGACGCTGGAGAAACGCCGCGGCGCCGAGAACCCGGCCCGGCGCGCGATCGCCGTCGTGCTCAACCGCCGCGGCGAGGCGCTGGTCGGGATGCACGTTCACCCGCCGGACAAGCCGCTGGCGATCGTCGAAGGCCGTCCGTCGGGCGGCCAGCGGATCGTCTCCGACCAGGTGTTCGAACTGATGGTCGAGGTGGCGCGCCGGCGCTCGGACATTCCGCCGATGGGCCTGCGTTCGCAAACCGCGCAGGAGATATACAACCCGGCCGCGTCTCGCTACGCCCTGATCTGGGTCCTTCCGGACAGCGAACGAAGGGGAGACGAATCGGCGCTGGACAACGCGTTGCGCGCCGTGGCCGACGAGGTCGGGGCGCCGCCCGATCGGTTGAGCCAGGAGTTCTTTTACTTCGACAAGAACACGGAGACCGCGTATTTCCGCTTCCGCTACACGGGCGATCCGAAGGACGGCTTTTTGTTCAATGATCCGGCGAAGGCCCGCGGCGCCGAGTACAACGTCAGCAGCGCCTGGGGCCGGCTCGACACGCCGCAGCTTCAGATGCTGATGGCCTACCTCCAGATCGCCGACGGAGTGGACTACAAGATCGTGGAGACACTGTTTGACTATTAGTGGGTCCCTGGGAGCGCCGGCGTCCTCGCCGGCTTCGTTTTCCTTGCGCGTTCTTCAGGAGTGAATGGAGCCGGCGAGGACGCCGGCGCTCCCAGGAACGGCTCGTCTGCTTTTGCTCTGTTCACTTCCTGCAATGAAGGAGTTTCGATCATGCGTCGCAATGTGCAATCCTTGAACACCGACTGGCTGTATCTGGCGAAGGACGATCCGCGCGCCGCCAAGCCGAACGCCTCGGAGAACGGCTTCGCGCGCGTCAGCGTTCCGCACACGAACATCGAATTGCCCTATCACGGTTTCTCCGAACAAGAGCATTGCTTCGTCAGCTGGTATCGACGGCATTTCGCCCTGCCGAAGGCCGCGGCGCGCGGGCGGGTGTTCGTGGACTTCGACGGGGCGATGATCGCCGCGACGGTGTTCGTCAACGGGCGCCAGGCCGGCCCCGAGCACAAGGGCGGCTACACGCCGTTTTCGTTCGACATCACGCCGCTCGCGCGCTTCGGCGGCGAAGACAACCTGCTCGCGGCGCGGTTGGATTCCTCGGAGCGCAAGGACATTCCGCCGTTCGGCAACGTGGTCGACTATCTGACCTTCGGCGGCATCTATCGCGACGTGCGTCTGCGCGTGGTCGATCCGGTTCACATCAAACACATTTTCGCGCGGCCGGGCGACGTTCTCGCGCCGCGGAAGCGCCTGGACGTCTCTGCGCGCGTGGCCAACACGACCAGCGCTATGAAAACTATTCAGGTTTCCGGCGAGTTGCGCGACGCGAAGGGCAAGGCGTGGGCGCTCGAGCCGGTCCGCGTGAATGTCCCCGCCGGCGCCGAAATGGATGCGGATCTTTCGGTCGCGGGCCTGCGCGGCATTCAACTGTGGGACTTGGACAACCCGCAACTCTACACGGTCGCGGTCGCGCTCGACAATGGCGACGCCGTCGAGACGCGCATCGGCTTCCGCGCGGCCGAATTCCGCGACGACGGCGCGTTCTATTTGAATGACAAGAGAATCAAACTGCGCGGGCTGAACCGCCATCAGACCTTCCCCTACGTCGGCCAGGCCGCGCCGGCGCGCCTGCAGCGGCGCGACGCCGAGATCCTGAAGACCGAGCTGGCCTGCAACATCGTGCGCACGAGCCATTACCCGCAGTCGCCGCATTTCCTCGACCGCTGCGACGAACTGGGGCTTCTCGTGTTTGAGGAAATCCCCGGCTGGCAGCACATCGGCGACGAGGCCTGGCAGGACCTCGCGGCGCGCAACGTCGAGGCGATGATCGTGCGCGACCGCAATCACCCGTCGATCGTCCTCTGGGGCGTGCGCATCAACGAGTCGAAGGACAATCACGACTTCTACGTTCGCACGAACGCCCTGGCGCATCGACTCGACCCGACGCGCCAGACCGGCGGGGTGCGTTGTTTTTTCGGCAGCGAGCTGCTTGAGGATGTCTATACGAACAACGACTTTCAGCGCGACCTGCGCGAGCCGTGCGCGCCGCGCTACCTCAACACCGAGTTCTGCGGCCACATGTTCCCGACGAAAACGTTCGACCAGGAGGAGCGCGTCCTGGCCCACGCGCTGTGGCACGCGCACGTGCAGAATACGGCGGGCGGCATCAAGACCGCCGGCGCCATCGGCTGGTGCGCGTTCGACTACAACACCCACGCGCAATTCGGGTCGGGCGACCGCATCTGCTATCACGGCGTGATGGACATGTTCCGCCAGCCGAAGATCGCCGCCCATTTCTACGCCTCGCAGGAAGACCCGAAGAAGCGCATCGTGCTGGAGCCGGGGAACTACTGGGTGCACGGCGACTGGAGCACGGGCTTCCGCGGGCCGCTGACGGTCTTCAGCAACGTCGACGAGATCGAGGTGTTCGTGGGCGAAGAGTCGCGCGGCCGGCACAAGCCCCAGCGCGAGGCGTATCCGAACCTGCCGCATCCGCCGTTCGTGATCAAGGAAGTCGCCGGCGCCTGGGGCGGCAAGTTCCAGCCGCTGCGCCTTGTCGGTTGCCTCAAGGGTCGGAAGGTCGCCGAGAGGCGGATGGCAAACGATCCGCTGCCGGCGCGCCTGGAGATGAAGGCGGACGACGAGACGCTCGTCGCCGACGGAGCCGATATGACGAGGATTTCGCTGCGGATCGTCGACGAGTGCGGCAACGTCTGCCCGTTCGCCATGCAGCCGGTTCAATTGGCGATCGAAGGGCCGGGCGTTCTCGTGGGCGACAACCCGTTCCCTATGCCCGGCGGCCGCGGGGCGGTCTACGTGCGAACCACGCGCCAAACTGGAACCGCAACCATTACGGCCACGACGCCACGGTTGGCGGCGGAGAAGGTGAAGATTCGGGTGGCGAAGTAGGCCATCCTTGCCGAGGCTGGCTTCGGTCGTGGTGGCGACATCTAGTCCACCCCGGCGGGAAGGACCTACTCGATGCCCAGAGGAGTGGTTGATGGTATGGAGTCCCGCCTTCAGGCGGAATGCTGCAACTCGTATCGAGGCCGGCCATTGCAGCATTCCGCCTGAAGGCGGGGCTCCATACTTTCAGGTTCCGCGCTCTTGAGCGAAAGCCCTTCTCCTCATTTCCTCCCCCGCGGCGGGGCGGCGGCCAGGACGAGGTCGCGGCCGAAGAGCCAGGCGAGATAGAGGACGGGGACGCTGAGGGATTTGGCGAGGGCGCCGCGCGGGGAGTCGTGAAACAGAATGATCGCGCCGGCCAGGATCGCCAAGGGCGGCAACAGACGCCGCAACGGGCCGGCGGGGGCGAGTTTGTTCCGTCCGGCGCCT
>JAPLSS010000398.1 GCA_026398515.1 Candidatus Sumerlaeota bacterium
TGCTCGTGTTGCCCGATCGCGACACGATGACCCCGGTCCTGCTGCGGAAGATTCGGGATCTGGCGAAGGGCGGCGCGACGGTCTACGGGCCAAAGCCGTCGAAATCGCCCAGTTTGCAGGATTACCCGAAATGCGATGACGAGGCGAGGGCGCTGGCGGAGGAAATGTGGGGCCCTTCGACTCCGCTCGGGGCAGGCCCTTCGACCGGGCTCGGGGCAGGCCCTTCGACTGGGCTCAAGGCGGGCGAGCAGGCCGCGGAGCGCAAGTTCGGCAAGGGCAAGGTGGTTTGGGGGATGCCTATGCAGGAGTTGTTAGTTTCCCTCGGCGCCAAGCCCGACTTCGAATGCGCCGCCCCGGGCATTCATTGGATTCACCGCCGCGTCGGAGAGGCGGATGTCTATTTCGTCGCCAACGCGGATGAAGCCAGCCGCGATGTACTCTGCACGTTCCGCGTCGCGGGCAAAGTCCCCGAACTGTGGTTCCCCGACACAGGGCGCATGGAAACTCTGGCGGTTTACGATGAAATCGACGGGCGCACGCGCGTCCCGATCCGCTTCGACCCCTGCGGCTCGGTGTTCGTGGTCTTCCGCGCCGCGCCGAAGCAGGAGCGCGTCGTGGACGTGGCGATGAGAGGGAAGTCCCTGCTCCCCCAGGAACCGGCGGCGGGCGATTCGAAGGCTGGAGCGCCGGTCGCGGCGGCGGACGATAACGCGGGCGTGGTCGACACGTTCACCATGGCCTGCTGGATCAAACCCGGCAAGGACACTCCTCTTCCCAAGGAGGCCAATCAGGGCGTCGAGGGCCGCGGCCAGAATTGGGCGCTCTACCCGCCGCCCGGGCACACGCTGTACGGCGAGGGGCACGCGGGCGCCGGCATCGCCGCCGGGCGAAACGGGATCTGCGTGTTCGAGCACTCGGCGAGTTACCAGCCGGCGTTGCTGGTTCACAAGGCGCCGGTGGCCGATTGGACCCACGTCGCGGTGGTCTACCAAGACAAACAGCCAAGTCTGTATGTGAACGGCCAGTTCGCCGCGAAAGGCCTGAAGAGCAAGAAAACCGTCCATTCCGGCGTCGGCGTCCAGCATGAGCGCAAGGCCGCGCCGTTCGCCGGCCAGGCCGCCGAACTCCAGCAGTTCGACCGCGTGTTGAGCGCGGAGGAGATTGCCGAATTGGCGGCGAAAGGACGGCCGGAAACGGGCGCGGGCGGGGCAGAGGGCGCCTCGGTTCCCGCGTTGGAACTGACGCAGGGCAGGCGGGGGGCGATCGAGGCGCGCGCGTGGCAGGCCGGCGCGTATGAACTCAAAACCTCCAAGGGAAAGACGCTGAAACTCGACGTGGCGGCGCTGCCCGAGCCGGTCGAGATCGCCGGCCCGTGGGACGTGCGTTTCCCGCCGAATTGGGGCGCGCCGGACCGGATCGTCCTGGACAAACTCATCTCCTGGACCCAGCGCGAAGAGGCGGGGGTGAAGTATTTCTCCGGCACGGCCACCTACGCCAAGGAGTTGGACGTGCCCGCGGAGATGCTGGGCGAGGGCAAGGAAGTCTGGCTCGACTTCGGCGCGGTGAAATGCTTCGCCGAGCCGGCGCTGAACGGCCAGGCGTTCGGCGTGTTGTGGAAGCCGCCGTTCCGCGTGAACATCGCCGGGGCGGCCAAGACGGGGAAGAACGAGTTGGAAGTGCGCGTCACCAATCTCTGGCCGAACCGCCTGATCGGCGACCAGTTCCTCCCCGAAGACCAGCGCTACACCTGGACGACCTGGAAGCACTACACGAAGGACTCGCCGCTGCTGGAGTCCGGCCTGCTCGGCCCCGTCACGCTGCGCGCGGCGGAGCGGCGCGAAGTTCCGCTGGCGGGGAACAGGAGATAGACGCGGTTCGCGGCGTAGGCTTTGCAGCCTGCGCGGGTCCGAACGCCGAATGGAACAACGCGCAGGCTGGAAAGCCTACGCCACAAAAAACGCCGGTCATGATTTTGCCACTTTTTCCTGCTCCATCTGGAAATGGACTCAGTTCGTCGCGGCGAAGGCGAACGGGCCGGCGGTGGCGGCATCCCAGGCGCAGAAGTTGAGGAAGATGACGAACGAGCCGCCGGGGGGGAGGGTGAAGTCCGCCCAGCCCTGGAGGAAACTGCCTTTCGAGGCGTCGTAGGCCAGGCCGCCGTAGTCCAGGAAGGTCCAGGGAGAGAACTGGGGATAGGCGCTGGAGGGGCCGTCCAGCGGCGCGATCCAGCCGACGCCGTTCTGATAGACGATGATCTGGTCGAGCCACGTGCCATAGACCTCGGGGTTCCAGTGCAGGCGCCAGGTT
>JAPLSS010000412.1 GCA_026398515.1 Candidatus Sumerlaeota bacterium
TCTTTGATGATGGCGATGGATTTGTCGAGACGGCCCGCGCGCAATTCGGCGATGAACCCGGGGATGTCGAGGTCCGCCGGACAGCCCATCGTGCAGCGCGCCACGCAGCAGCCCGCGTGGTCCGACAGGAGCAGTTCCAGCGCCGTCTTGCGCGCGGCGCGGATGTCGGGCGTGTTCGTCCGCACGCGCATTCCCTCGTCGAGCCGCGTGGCGCAGGCCGGTTGGAAATCGCGCCGCCCCTCGACCTCGACCACGCACAGAAAGCACGAAGTCAGCGGCTCGATTCCGTCCACGTGGCACAAGGTCGGAATCTCGATCCCCCGCTGTCGCGCCGCCGCGAGAACCGTCGTCCCCGGCTCGAATTCGATGGTATGTTCGTCAATCTCAGCGCGCACAAATTCAGTATCCGACAGCACGCGAACCGTGGCAACTTCGATTCCCGATCGCGGACAAATCGAGAACCGCGCTCGAACGCTTGACCAACGCTCTTCCGAGGGATATTATGGCCCGCAATCACGATGCCCTTTCCCAGGGATGGGCCGCGACATGCCATGCGGGAAGAGGAAGGAGGCGATTCCGATGGGAAGAATCGTGACGCCGGTGACTATCGCGAGCTTGTCCGATCCGCCTAATACCATCCGTTGCGATGCCTTCGTGGACACTGGAGCATGCTACATGACGCTGCCGACCGCGTGGCGCGATCGGCTCGGCGACCTGGAAGAGATCGAGAAGGTGCAGGTGGAGATAGCGACGCAGGCGCAAGTCGAAGCGACCATCTGCGGGCCGGTTCGAATCCAGATCGAAGGGTTTCGTCCGATCTACAACGAAGTGCTCTTCGTGGAGATGCATCCCGAGGACGGCGTCTACGAGCCGCTTCTAGGCTACCTGGTTCTTGAGCAGTCGCAGGCCGCCGTGGACATGCTCGGCCACCGGCTGATCCACGTGAAAACCGTAGACTTGAAATGAGAACGGCGCCCCCGCCGTCTCAACTCGCCGCGTGGACGGCGGCGGGGGACGGCTCGGACGCCACCAGCGCGATGGAGGCCACTGGCGGCTGGCAGGCCGTGTGGACGCGATCGGCAAAGCCTTCGGACGAGACCGTCTCCCACAGTCCGTGGAACTGGCGCATCAACTCCTGCCGCTGTTCGTGCAGGCGGTCAAGGACCCAGCGCACGCCCGCCTCGGCGCGCAACGCGGCCTCGCGCGGCTGGGCCAGGTAGCGCCGGGCGAACGACGCCTCGATCTTCGGGGCCAGCACGTCGATGTCGTGCATGGCGCCGACGCATTCGTGCAGTTCATCCAGCGTTTTGTACAGCGGCTCATACAGCTCGGGGCGTTGCGCCATGAAGAAGGCGAGGTTGTAGCGGAGTTTCTTCCCCGTGATCCGCAGGACGTGCATGGCTTCCGGCGAGAACGACTCGATCAGCCGCCGCCGGCGCTTCTCAAAGGTTCTGAACAGGCCGCCGAGAATCCGGGCCGCCCTGACATCCAGGCGCACCCCTTCGCGCAAGTCCTGGGGATGGCGCGGCGCGACCGGTTTCTTCATGGCTTTGGCGAAGTCGGCCAGGCGCTCCTTCAGGCGCCGATAGCGTTTGCGAGCCGTCTCGGCGCCAAGGTTCGCCAGCGCCGCCGCGCGCTCCTCCTGCAGCATTTCCTGCGCCAGGTCGGCCCCCGTCCGTTCGACCTCCGAGGCCTCGTGGGCGATCCCTCGCAGTCGCTCCAGCATGACGTCGTGATCGCGCACCTGGCCCAGGCAGTCCTTGAACCATCGCAGTTCGCCGAGCAGCTCGGCGCGCCGTTTGCGGCCTGTCGCATCGCCAAAATGCTCCAGCCCGACGCGCAGTTTGTTGACCGCCACGCGCATCTGGTGGAGCGGCTCGATGTCGTTGGGGTCGAAAATCGCCGAAGACTGCTTGAGAATATCGCGCGCCAGCCCGCGCAGGATGCGGCGCGTCTCGAAGCGAAAGTCCTGCGAAAATGCGTGTTCCATGGCGAAGCCTCCGGGGAAGAGACGAATTCAACGGAACGCGCAACATTCCTTTCTCCCGCGAAGGGCGCTCGTTCGCCGCGAGAGAGTCGGAATCGTCCGAGGGAAGAATGGGAGCTGTATACCCGAATCCGCCGCGGAGGTCAAGGCTGGCGGGGCCGGGCCCGGTCGTCCAGGCGCACCTTGATCCTGCTACAGCGACGTCGAAGCGCCAATGGGGGTTTTTCGGGGAAGACGCCGCGGGCGCTCAAGGTTCAGAGCGCGGAGAGAAGCGCGAACGAAGCAGAGCGATGAATTCGTCTCGCGTCGCGCCGAAATCCGGCGCGATGCGCAACGAGTAGATCGGCGGCGGCGCGCCGGCGAAGCCGTGGAGTTTGACGGCGTCCTTATCGGTCGTGACGATCCAGCTGGCGCCGCGGCGCGCGGCCAGGGACCGGATTTCCTTCATGTCCTCGGCGGTGTAGCGATGGTGGTCGGGAAAGGCCTTCTCGGCGCGCACCGCGGCGCCCAGCGATTCCACCATCCGCCGAAAGCGTTCGGGGCGGGCGATGGCGCTGAGGACCAACGTTCGGCGCTCCCGCAGCTCGTCGAGCGCCAGCAATGGGCCGCGTCCGCAATCGGCGACGAGCGCCACCGGGACGAATCGCACGGGAAACACCGGCGCGCCGCCGCCCCAGCGCTCGGCAATCGTCCGCCACGCGTCGGCGTGCCGCGACCGTTCGACGCGCGTCAGCGCAATGGCCGAGGCCCGCCCTAGGGCTCGGTAGTCTTCGCGCATCGGCCCCCGCGGCAGGAGGCGCATCGAAGCCGGATCTTGCGAAGCGTCCAACGCCACCAGGTCGAAATCCCGGCGCAGGCGCAGGTGCTGAAACCCGTCGTCCAGCACAACGATCGTCGCCCCGAGCCGCTCGATGGCCGTCCGTCCGGCGCGCCAACGGTCGGCCCCGATGACCACCGGAATGCCCGACAGAAGGGAGGCCAGCAGGTATGGCTCGTCGCCCGCCAGGCCGGGCGGCACGATCGGCCCGCGCCCCTCGGACACGACGACGATCTCGTCGCGGGGCCGATTCGCCCGGTAGCCCCGGCTGACCACCGCCGGACGATGGCCGAAGGTTTGCAGAATCTGCGCCATGTCCGCCGCGATCGGCGTCTTTCCCGTTCCGCCCATCGTCAGGTTCCCCACGCAGACCACGGGGCGCGACAGCGAGCGCGACCGGAGCAACCCCGCGCGATACGCCCGCGCGCGCGCGGCCATGAACGGGCGGTAGAGGCCCGACAATCCGGCCAAGGCCGCCGCCGCCGCGCGCTCGGCCGCGCCGCGGGGTTCCCGTCCTTCGACAATGGCGCGAATCCGATCCTTCACCGTCGCGGCCGCCGAAATCGAAATGCCAACACCGCGAGCAAGCCGGCCAGCATGATCTTCGCGTTGAACGTCGACCGCCCCGCCCGCCGTTCTTCAAACAAGATGGGGACCTCGGCGAATCGACAGCCCGCCCGCCGCGCCCCCAGGAGAATCTCCTGCACGATGGCCGGTCCGTTCGACGTCATCCGCTCCAGCCCCATCGCCATCAGCGCCGAGCGGCGGAAGACGCGAAAGCCGGAGGTGCAGTCGCGCACCGGAAGCCAAAGAACCAGCCGGATATAGAGATTGGCGAAGCGCGTGATGAACCGCCGCGCCAGGGAGCGCCCGCGCTCTCCTCCGCCCTTGACGAGCCGCGATCCGACGACCACGTCGGCGCGCTCCTCAGCCTTGACCAAGTCGGGGATATGGCGCGGATGGTGGGAGAAGTCGGCGTCCATTTCGACCACAAGATCCGCGCCCAATCGCGCCGCTTCGAGCAACCCGGCCACGCCGGCCGAGCCGCGTCCGCGCTCCGCCGTGCGGTGAACGAGATGAACGCGGGGGTCCGCCTGGGCCATCTCCTCGACAATCTTCCACGTGCCATCGGGCGAATGATCGTCGACCACCAGCGCCTCGTATTCCGGCCCCAGCGCGAGAATCTCCGTCAGAAGCGGCCGGATGTTCTCCGCTTCATTGTAAGTGGGCAACATGGCCATGACGCGCATGAACGATGCCTTAAGGTTTGCGCGGCGCAGGCGTTCCAGCCTGCGATCCGACGAAATCCGCGTGGGCGCCGCGCACAGGCGGGAAAGCCTGCGCCGCCACTCAAAGCGCCTTACCGATCGCGGCATAAATAATGCAATGCCACCCTCGCGGAATTGCCAATACTGACGGGACTTTCATGAGGCGGCGTTGTCGCATTATTTGTGCCGCGATATATATCTGCATCGTTTCGAAGACGCCGGAAACCTCTGAACAGCCGAAGCCGTCCCTGCGAACTTACGACTTCTTACGTTTCAGCGACTTGGCGTAGGCTTCCACGGCCTCTTCCTGTTCGGAGGTTTCGATGGACCCGGACCGTTTGCGCCGCACGTCTTCGATAGCCGCCCGGGCCGACATTCCGGTGGAAGCCAGATAACAGGCCAGCACGACGCCGGTGCGCCCATAGCCCGACTCGCAATGCACGACCACGGGTTCATTGGCCTGGAGGCGTGCGTGAATGAACGCCACCGCCTCGCGGATCTGCGCCAGCGACGGCGCCGCGAAGTCGTCCACCGGAACGTGCGCCGATCGCAGCCCCGTTTCGCGCAGCATTGCCTCGGCAATCGGCTCGTGGGTGAGGGTCACGACGGCGCGGATGCCTTGCTCGTACAGCCACATGAGATTCTCGCGGAGCGACTCCCTGCGTCCGGGCCGCGCCGAGCCGGCCAGTTGGCCGCCGACAATATAGCTGAAGTTCGCAACCATCGCCGCGGACTCTCCGACAGGTGAAGCCCGCGCCGAGCCGGGCCAAACGGATTTTGAGCCTACCCCGCGCGGCGCAAGGATCGCAATCACGAAATGAATGGCGTTGGACACGCGGATGGAAACCCGGCATCGAGGGAGAAAAGGTCTTCGTCACCGACCCTCCGCCTCCACTCCCAGAAACGCCGGAAATTCGGGACAGGATACGAATTACCCGGTTCTGAACGAAACTCCCTATACAGGCCGCAGTGAGCGCCCCGCTAGCGCGCGGGATGCGGCCACTCGTGAAAGCCTGTCGAGATGACGCCGGGAACGGTCGCGGGGTCTTCGTCCTCCACCGCCACGATGTAGCCCACGCTCCCTTCGGCCGGAACCGGGAGCGTGGCCTGGTGGCGGCCCTCGCCCAGGGAGCGCATCGCCGCGCTGGTCCATTTCGCCTCCAGGAAGACGCGGGTCTTGTCCTCGGCGCTCCAAAGGGACACCGTCTTGACCTTCGTGCGCGAGGAGACGGTCGTGGTGACGACCACCTCGCCCCCGCGCGCCTCTTCGGCCACCTCGATGCGCGGCACGTCGCGCCCGGCGAAGATGTGTGCCAACCACATCTTCGACGCGATGCCCACCCACGGCGACGTCGGCCCGTGCCCCGTGTTGGGCAGAAGGGTCACGCGGATGTCGCCCCGCATCTCCGGCAGGAACACGGTGTCGGCGTCCACGTGAAAGAGCGGGTCGTTGGTCCCATCCATATACAGGATCGGTTTCGACGCCAGGCGGTCGCGAAACTGATAGGGATCGGTATAGGGGAGGCTTTGGCGGCCGAGGGGGCTGGTCACAAACGCCAGTTGTTCGGATGTGGGAAGGAAACCGGGGCCCTTGGCTTCGGGCTTGCCGGCCTTGTAGTCGATCCCCATGCGCTGGGCCTTGAGGTTCAGCGCCTTCTCCACGTTGCCGATGTTCCAGGAGAGCGGCAACGCGCCGACGATGCGGTCGTCGGCGCCGGCGGCCACCCACGAGCCGCCGCCCCACTTCGAGGCGCCCGTGACGATGAAGCGCCGCGCCTCGAATTCGGGAATCGCCTGGGCGGCGGTGATGGCGCGCATGAAGATCCTCGCCAGCCAGGGACTGCCCAGCCAGCGCGGGTCGCCCGTCTTCAAATACTGCTCGTTGCCATAGGACATCAGCGCGCCCGCCGCGGCGACGCCGTAGTGCTTGCCCGGCACGTCGATCAACGTGATGGCGGCAAGGCCCGTGCTCGCGAAGGCCAGGCCCTTTTGATCCCCGCCCGCCGCGCACACGATGGCGGCGTCGCGATAGGCCGCCGGGCGTTTGGCGGGGATGTACAGCGCGGCGCGGTTGCGCCACGTCTCGCCGGCCCACACGAGACTGGTGAACTCGATCTCGATCTTGCGCACGGCGGCGCCCGAAT
>JAPLSS010000448.1 GCA_026398515.1 Candidatus Sumerlaeota bacterium
TCGCCCTGCCGGGCGTCTCGTCGAGGGCGCCTGAGAACTGTGACCTGCGTGGGTCCGGTGCGTGGGTACGGCTCAGCTCTCGCAATCGCTCTCTCCTCACCGCCTTCCCTCTGTGGCCACCCACTGGCTCTGCCCCGATCAGTCTCAGTATCATAGCGGCGCGCCTGGCATCCGTTCCGGCTCTTACCCTCCCTCCATTATATTATTCCGTACGAATGATAGCGGCTTTCTGCATTCTTTGAGCGAATTTGCGCGATAGATTAGCAGCAATAATTGCTGTTCAATATCAAATTGTGCTGTTGGCTGCCGGGGGACGTCGGCTGTTTGTCCCGCAAGCCGAGGCTGATGAGTCTGTCAAGTCATTTGAAATCAATCATCCATCATGTATGGCAAAAAATGCGAGATCACGACACTGATTTGGCACTTAGCTTGCTCATGTGTCAGAGAACTGGCATTTTCTGTTTTTGAGGCTTTCTGGATGTTGCCGTGGGCGGCCCCCGCCGCTCCCTGACAGACCGTGCGTCTTCGGGACGAACGACCCAAGACGGCGGCTCGCGGTGGGGGAGGCTTGGAGCGACGGGAGTTCTGTGCGGGCGACCCACGCGGGCGGAACCCACTTGCCATGAGGCGCGATCCAACACTTTGCCAAGGATGACGATGAAATGACTAAGACTCCCATATTGGTGATCGCCGGTGAAGACGGCATGCGAAAATCCTGCATGCATTTCCTTCTTCAGAAGGACTTTGAGGTCAAGACGGCCCCCTATGGCGCCGAGGCTGTGAATCTCGCTCTCCAGACGGAATTCCACGCCGCGGTCATCGATGGATCCGGCGCCGATGGGGAGGTCGAGACGGTCCGCCGCGTGAAGGAAGTATCCCCCGACACCGAGATCATCGTGCTCGTTGGCGACAGTTTCATCCCGGCCCCCTTTGCCGATCTCAACGCGGCGATCTTCGATCATCTGTCCAAGCCTTTTTCACCCGAGGAACTGAATCGCTCTCTGAACCGCGCGCTGGAACGCCGCAGCCTCGTCCTCGAAAATCGCAATCTGACGAGTCAGCTCAGAATTGGCTCCACTCCTTTGCGCAGCCGCCCCGCCGAGCCTCGATCCCTCGCGCCGCCGCCGCGGGCCGCGGGCATGTCCGCCTGCCTCATCGGCGAAAGCCCTGCGATGACCCGGATTCGGCGCTTTGTCGAGGAAGTCGCCTCCGACGACATCACCGTCCTCATCCGCGGCGAAAGCGGCACGGGCAAGAACGTGGTCGCACGCCTCATTCACGATCAGTCCGGCCGGGCGAGAACGGGCGAATTCGTCCGCATCAACTGCCCCGCCATCCCCGAGACTCTGCTCGAATCCGAGCTCTTCGGCCACGAGTCCGGCGCCTTTACCGGGGCCGAGCGCCGCAAGCCTGGGCGGTTCGAACTGGCCGCCGAGGGCACGATCCTTCTCGACGAGATCGCCGAGATCCCCCCGGCGCTTCAGGCCAAACTCCTCCAGGCGATCGAGCACAAGCAGTTCACGCGCCTCGGGGGCAACAAGACCATTCGCGTCAATTCCCGGATCGTGGCCGCCACCAATGCCCCGCTGGAGAACATGATCTCGCAGGGGCGGTTCCGCGAAGACTTGTTCTACCGCCTCAATGAGTATTGCATCTACCTGCCTCCCCTCCGCCAACGGACCGAAGACATCCCCCTTCTGGCGCAATACTTCCTCGGCGCCAACGGCGGCAGAAATGGCCGCCACGACCTGACCCTTTCGCCCGAGACCATGTCCTGCCTGGTTCGGCACCAGTGGCCGGGAAACGTCCGCGAGCTCGAAAGCGTGATCAAGCGTTTCGTCATCAGCGGGCGCGAAGAAGACATCATCGACGCTCTGGAACTGCATTCCAACCCCGCGGCCTCGGCGGCGAACACCGACGCCCTGCGCGAAGTCGAAATCCAGACCATCTTCGCCGCGCTCCTGGAATGCCGTTGGAACCAACGAAAGGCCGCCAAGGCGCTCGGCATCAGCTATAGCGCCCTGCGCCGGCGCATCGCGAAGTATGACCTGAAAAGCCGCCCTTGCCTGCCCAGCCGGACGTTCGCGGCGCCTGCTTCTCCCGTCCGGATGTACGGCGGGAACTGACAATTCCACGCGGGCGCAAACCGGCAACATTTCCCGGTTTTCGATACCTGGGCGGCGGCGACGCGTGGATAAGGGCCCTGCGTCCCAGCGCCCAACTGTCCGGTCCACCATGTAAGTCATGTAGAATCAAACAGTTGACAGCCATCCCCGGCGCCATCCCAGCGTTGATCGCGAACTGGCGCAACACTTGCCCTTGCCGAAGGGAGTCACGAAGCATTGGCGGATGATTCCATCTCTGGCGCGTCCCGGCAGAGGGCCTTGATCGGGCTCCCCGCGCACACAAATGGGGGCCGGACGCTCGCTCCAAATGTCGTTGCCGTATGAGCCGAGTGCTTCGGTGAATGAATTGCTGATGGCGGATCTAGACGGTTTAATGGCTGTTCATCCTATACTCTGGTGGCGACGGTTTTCCGTTCCGACATGAGCGTGCGTGAACTGGCCGACATGTCTCGTCTGACTGGCGAGTTCCATTTCCCTCGCGGTCTGGTGTAATGATGCGCCCGTCCTCAACTCCGTATAAGAACCGTGTGTCCGTGCGGAACCAATCCATTGGCAGCGAGGAGAGCCATGGCGCCGATCATGGCATGGACGACCTGCGATGGCTCCTCGATCATGAATTGCAGTTGGCCTTCCGCCACCGCCGCTATGTCGCCTTGGTGATGGTCGGCGCTCACAACGGGCAGGACGGCCTTTCGGACCTGCCCATCCACTGCATTCGCGCGGCTGACGAGTTCATCACGTTGCGCCCCCCGGGCGCCGCCGTGCTGTTGATGAGTGAGACCGACGAAGCGGGCGCGGCCAAGGCGGTCGAACGGCTGAAGGAGCGATGCGCCGCGGATTCGCCGTTCTGTTTCGCCATCAGCTCCTATCCGCGCGATGGCAAGTCGGCGTCGGACATCCTGGCCACGGCCCAGCGGCGCCTTGAGCGCGCACGGGAGCGCGGAGCGGGTGCGATCATTTCCGAAGGATAAGTCGTCTCTGACGAAGGCGGTTGATTTTGTCGGAATGTATCACCGGAGCGTGCCGGGGGAAGTTATGGTTCGTGCGATTCGCGGAATTCGCGGGCTTCTCCTGCGGTTCGCGCCCCTCCCGCGTGTTTCGTGGGACCTGACTTCATTCACGGCCCGGCCAATCTTGGAGGAGAGACATGAACGTCCCCTTTCTTGACCTCAAAGCCCAGTATGAAACCATCCGCGACGAAATCGCCGAGGCGTTGAACGCCGTGCTCGAAAGCGGCGCCTTTGCCGGCGGGCCGTTCGTGGAGAAGTTCGAACGCGAGTTCGCCTCCTTCTGCGAGTGCGAGCACGCCGTCGGCGTCAACAGCGGAACGACCGCCCTCTGGCTTGCGCTCCAAGGCTTGGGCGTGGGCCCCGGCGACGAGGTCATCACCGTCCCCAACACCTTCATCGCCACCGCCGAAGCCATTAGCCTCACGGGGGCTCGGCCGGTGTTCGTGGACGTGGACGAGGGCGCCTACACGATGGACCCGGCTTTTCTTGAAGGCGCCATCACCCCGGCGACCAGGGCCATCATCCCGGTTCACCTCTATGGCCAACCGGCCGACATGGATCCAATTCTCGCGATCGCCCGTCGCCACGGCCTCTTGGTCATTGAAGACGCCTGCCAGGCCCACGGCGCTCGCTATAAGGGCAAGTCCGTCGGCTCCCTCGGCGACGCCGGTTGCTTCTCCTTCTATCCCGGCAAGAACCTCGGCGCCTATGGCGAAGGCGGCGCCGTGGTCACGAAACACCGTTCCCTCGCCGACACCGTTCGCATGCTCCGCGATCATGGCCAATCGCAGAAATACTACCACTCCCTCATCGGCATCAACGCCCGCATGGACGGCATCCAGGGCGCGGTGCTCAGTGTCAAACTCAAACATCTCCCGGCCTGGAACGCCGCCCGGCGCTGGAACGCGGATCTCTACAATCGCCTCCTCGCCGATTGCCCGGTCATCACACCGCCGTACGAGCCCGACTACGCTGAACACGTCTACCACCTCTACGTTGTGCGCACGCCCAACCGCGACGCGCTGATGGCGGCTCTCAAAGACCAGGGGGTGCACTGCGGCATCCATTACCCGCTCCCAATCCACCGCCAGAAGGCCTACGAGTCCCTCGACCTCCCGCTCGGGCAATATCCCGTCGCCGAAGCCAGCGCCGCGGAGGTGCTGTCCTTGCCTATGTATGCCGAACTGACGCAGGAGCAGATCAACCTCGTCGTCCACAAGATGCGGACTACCTCTGCGGGAATGCTCGCTCCCGTGGGATGCGCTAGCGCAGTGTAGCGCGTTGACGCGGGGTCTGTATATTGTGTTGTGGAGGCGGCGGAAAGGAAGAATGCTCGGACACAATGCACATGGAAAGCAAGACGACAGCGCCAAATGCGGCTATTCAACTGGGAACCCTGCCCGGTGTCAGAGGAATGCGCGAAAGGTGCCTTCTAAGAAAACTGAAGGGAAGGGAGGGAGCGCGAATACTAGATGTGGGCTGCCAGAGCGGGCACATTTCAGCTCATCTCTGCGAGCTGGGCTTTGTCCCGAGCGGCACAGATATTTCGAAAACGCATATTGATCGCGCTCGAGCCAATTACCCACATATCCCTTTCTTCTCCCCGACCGAAGATGGGAAGCTTCCGGTGTCCCATGGGTCGTTCGACATTGTGTGGGCCGGAGATGTCATAGAGCACGTCTATGACATAGACATGTTTCTCCGAGAGATCAACCGGATACTCAAGATGGGAGGCAAACTTTTCTTATCTACTCCATCCCACACAAAAGCTAAGAACCTACTGATCGCGCTCTTCCGGTTCGACAAGCACTTTGACGTAGAATGGGGCCATATACGGTTTTTTAGTCCCAAGAGCATCCGCACTTCACTGGAACGTCGCGGCTTCTGTGTGCACGGTATCAACTATTTCGGTGGATTCCCATTCCTTCATAAATCCATGTTTGTCGAAGCCACAAAGTGCAGGGAGCTGGAGGACCACAAAACGCAATAGGCTCAGTCGTTTCGGGCATATTCGAACCTGCGTCAGCGGCTACTGCGGGACCGATGCGGGGGACCAACAAATGTGCTGTAGTCTGGGAACTTGACCAGCTATCCGCGGTCCACCTGGATGTTTCGAGCATCTCGCGAATCGTCGTGAACGTACGCCCCGCGTCGCGCAGCCCCTTCAGGATCAACCTCATCGCCTCACTAGAACCCATCCCCAAAATAGAACTTGTGCGAAAGAAAAGCGTATATTAGATGGAGAGGAGCATCCTGCGAGAAAAGGTCTCCTGTTCCCATGGATCTGACCGACGAACAATGGACCGTTCTCCAGCTCCTCATTCCAATTCCCGCCAGGAGCGCCGATGGGCGCGACCGGCCGCCGAGCGATGCGCGTGCGGCGCTCAACGGCATTCTGTGGATTCTGCGCACCGGCGCGCCATGGAAAGACCTGCCGCGGCGGTATCCCCCGAAGTCCACGTGCTATCGCTGGTTCCAGCAATGGTCGCGCGACGGAACTTGGCAGAACATGCTGCGCGCGCTGGCGCGCGACTTGGAGGAGCGCGGCGCGATTTGCATCGAGGAGTCGTTCATCGATGGGGCCTTCGCCCCGGCCCCAAAAGGGGGCCTGGCGTGGGAAAAACCAAGCGGGGCAAGGGCACGAAGATATGGCCATTGCAGACCGCTCTGGTCTTCCTGTCGCCTGCTGCGCGGCAAGCGCTTCGCCGCACGAAGTGACCCTGGTCGAGCAGACCCTGGCCGCGCGCTTCATCGAAAGGCCGCCGACCCATCTCATCGGCGACACGGCCTACGACAGCGACGAACTGGACGAACGTCTGCGCGAAAACCAGGGCGTCTTCCTCATCGCCCCGCATCGCGCCGGGCGCAAGCGAGCCAAAACCCAGGATGGGCGCCAACTGCGACGCTACTGCCGCCGGTGGTAGATCGAGCGCCTCTTCGCCTGGCTGGAAGACTTCCGCCGCATCGTCGTGCGCTACGAATACCCTCTCGAAAAACACCTCGGCTTTGTTATGCTCGGATGCATGCGAATCCCGCTCCGGAGATTCTTGGGATGAGTTCGAGTCAGCGGCGATATCCCGGCTTGCCTCTTCCGCCATGAAGCAGGACCATACGGGTGGGTCCGGCCACGTCGACAACGTGTTTGCCACCCGCCTCGGCGCATATCGCCTCATAATCGTTCGGAGCAATGTCCCATAGCGCCAGCGTCGTCGCCTTGCCTGTGCACAGCACATACAAGCAGGCCGCAAAATCCAGTTCTTTGTAAGGCGATCGCAACCACAGGGTCTCGCCGCACGACAGAGACTTCCCCCCTGCCCGCATCCCTCTAGCTGGGTCGACAATCGCGGCGACCGGGCCGATGCCGACACGTCCGCGCTAACCGTACCGGGTGAAAATGACAGATCTCCGGATTTTGCAGCATAGTCGACTCCCGCCTTCGCGGACCCATCTTCCGTCGTGTAATCGACGGCCACCGTCTGGTCGCTTGCACGCGACAGCCTCACGACGAAGTCGGCGGTTCCGGGAACGCTATCGGGCTCGGAGATCGAGATATCCTCGACAGTGATCACTGGCAGCTTGGGAACCTTATAGATGTGGACAGCGTTCGGCGCGAAGGTGTCTTGGAAGACACCACCCACAACGTTGACCCAGCGCGCTTCGTCGAAGACCTCCGCGGGTCCCGAAAGGTCCGCGGACAGGGTGAAAGTGACTGGCACCACGCTTTGCCCGTCGGGGATGACGCCGTGGGCGGCGGCGTAGTTCTCCTTGATCTCAGTGACGCGGACGGCGAACACGTAGATGTAGTCGATGTCTTCCCTCACCATGGAGTCCACGCGGATCTCCGGAGCGGTGGCCGGCACGACCGTGTCCCCGTCTCCCCAGCCGCCCGTGCGATTGGCGTCATCGCTCACCGTCGCCTCTGGAACCGGTCCAAGGACAATCGGTGTTAGACGCGTGATCTGATCGACGAATCGAGCCATCTCGGCGAAGTTCGCCGGCAAGACAGGATCAAAATATTGAAACCAGTGGAGGCCCTTGATGCCATGCACGACATTGATCCACGCCTCCATCCGCAACTGCTCCGGCGTGGGAGGAGGCGTATTACGACCTGCGCTATCGTTGTCGCTTACTTCTATGGTTGACATGGCCGGAATTAGGTTGTAATTCCTCTGGATCACATTATCTATTGCTGCCGCGTAGTATTCTATCTCTCGCCGCGTTGTACTATTGTCGAACCAAGCTTGGTTTGCCATCTCCAATGGAAAGATATCGAACCCGGTAATGTCGTACGCGAACGTCTTCTTCCCGCCGAATTCCCCTTGGTTCGATAGGTAGTCATATTTGCGGCTTCCGTTGGGGCCGTAATAATTCGCCATATAGTCATATCCGGCAAGGCCCGTCAGAACCGGATGCTCCGGGTCGATCTGGCTGGTCTTGAAGGTCCAGCTTCGCAGAACCGGCCATGGCACATATTCGGTTGATCCGCCAAGATTAGGCTCATCGTCCCAGAACCAAGCCAGGAGCGCCGGATGATCCTTGCTGGTCTCCACATAATGGCCGAGCATGTCGGGTCGGCCATTCCTTGAAAACGATTGGGGGCCTTCCCCGTACCACGCCCCAGGACCCATGGCGTACCAGCCGTATCCCCAGGCTCTGCCCAGATAATCGGACCACGTCGCGGTCGTGTGTGCGGGGCCGCCATCAGGAGGCGGGTCGTAATACCCTTCGGTATCCACCGCATTAAGACACCTCTTCGCCGCCCAATCCGCCATCCTGCTTCCTTTGTCCAACTGGTACGGCGCCACCGGGAAGAACGGTTGCCCGTTGATGCAGATCGCGTTGTTTTCATTGATTCCCACTTTGGGGACGCCGGCATAGGGTTTGGGGAATCGTTCGCGAATGAGGGAGATATGGGCGCCGTCGGCTTTTTTGAGATCGGCGGTGAGCGTGTAGTTGCCTGGGGGAAGGTCGGCTTCCCGCACCAGGAATCTCTCCTCGGCGGCGAGATTGGATTTGTCAAGCAGGGTCGCGGCGTAGCCATTGTCGCCGCTTAAGGTGACGGTGATGCGGGTGGTGTTCCCACGGTATGCAGTAGGGATCTGGGGATAAATATATTGGGCGATCCTTGCATGATATGGCGCATGCCAGAGCTCGAAGCCGGCCGCGGGCGCTTCGCCGGTCACAGGGATCTGTCTCATCGTGGAAGATGTGTTATTATCCGTGTCAGTAACGGTAAGCGTGACGGTGAAAAGACCGGGACGCATGAAGAAGTGAGAACAGGCAATGCCGGAGTCGGCTCTTGTGGTGTTTGGCGGATCGGGAGGATCGTACTTCAACGTATACCCGTCGCCAAAGTCCCACTCGAACCGGCCCTTCGTAAGAGACCGGTCGTCGGTAGAGCTCTCGGCGTCAAACATCACTTCGTCACCCACTTGGATGTCCTGGGGTGCAAAGGCGTCAACGGTGAAATTGGGACGCAAGGGATTGACACTCGTCTGACCGATCAGGGTGGCCGGAACGGACTGGTTGCCGGCGAAGTCTCCGGCGGTTACGGTGTACTGGTATGATCCGGCTCTTAGGCCGGAATCCGTATACAGGGTATCCATGATAGCAGAGATGTTGTTCCCGTCCCGGGATATCTTGTAGAGGACAGATCCGCTGTCGTCGAGGGAAGCGTCCCAGGCCAAAGAGACAGAATTTGGCGTGGAACCCGTTTGACGCAAATTGCTAATCGCCGTGGGCGCTTGGGCGTCAGGGGGAATGGCGGGCAAATTGTTGTAAAGATCCCTGATCTCGTCCCCCAAAAGGGCGCGGTTGTAGATTCTGACTTCATCAATGGCGCCGGCCCAATACTCCGGAGTCGCCCCGGCGTGGCCGCGCCCAATTTCCAGGGAGGAGATGTCTTTGATGCCGAGGGGCTG
Source organism: Candidatus Sumerlaeota bacterium (assembly GCA_026398515.1). Taxonomy (GTDB): domain Bacteria; phylum Sumerlaeota; class Sumerlaeia; order JAPLSS01; family JAPLSS01; genus JAPLSS01. The sequence goes on from JAPLSS010000448.1 coordinate 9,058, forward strand.
GGTGGTCGTGTCACTCTTGGCTGGGTGACCATCAACATAGACCGCGGCGGCTTTGGTGGGCGCGTCGTACGTTGCGGCCACGTGGTGATAACCCATGATGGTCTGCCCCGTGTTTATCTCAGAGAAGGTCCAAGCGGCGCTGTAGCGCCATTGCACGAGCAGTTTCCCGTTACAGAGCCCGAACAGGAAGTGGCCGTACTGGTCGTTATCCCCCAGAATCCAGTGGTTGCCCGAATCACTGAAGCTGTCCACCCAGGCGGCAACGGTGAAGGATTGGTTGTCGCCCTGGATCGGGGATGGGTTCCAGGGCACATTGGCGTAGTCGTTGATGCCGTCAAAGAAGAGCGCCTTGTTGTCCATGGCGGGGATACGTGTGGCGCCGGCAACCGTGCCGGAATGGGCGTGGCCGGAGGAGTCGGCGATCGTGTTGCCGGACGACTCGTTGAACTTGTAGTAGGCGACGAGGCCCACCGCCCCGCTTGATGCGTTGGCTACTGTGACGGTAATGGGAGCGGAGACGGTAGAATGGCCGGCGTTATCCCTGGCTGTAGCCGTAAGGGTGTGGGAGCCGTTGGGGAAAAAGGTGGTATCCCAGTCGGTCGAGTAAGGGGCGGTCAGTTCTTCGGCGCCCAGATTGTTGCCGTCCAGCTTGAATTGGACGCCTAGAAGGCCGTGGTCGTCGGCGGCGTCAGCCGTCACGGCGAGAGCATCGGTCACGGAAGCGCCGTCGGTCGGAGATGTAATAGCGACGGTGGGGTTGGCATCGGCGCCGGTAACGGCTTGGTAGATGGCTTGCACATCATTATAGGAGAGGGCCCTATTGTAGATACTCACATCATCCAATACACCGACAAAGGTGCGCTGGCGGGAAGAGCCGCTGTTGTTGCCAATGGTGAGACTCCGGGGGGCGTCATCGACGCGCGTGCCTGCCGCATCGTGAGTGACGGTAGGCGAGGTATTGACACCGACCTCTTGGCCGTTCTTGTAGAGGTGGACGCCGGCGGTGGAGGCCGTGCCGTCCCAGGCAACCAGCCAGTGGACCCAGAGGCCGAAGTCGGCAGAGGTCACAGTATTCTTGGCGGAGGTGACGACCAAGTCGGTGGTGGAATAGTCGACTTGGAAGACCACGCAACCATCGGTGCACAGTTGCTTGAAGAGCCAGCCGCCGTCGCCCAGACCGGCTGATTTGTCCATGAAGTAGCCCTGGCCTTCTTGGCCATAGCTGTCGGCTTTGGCCCACACGGAAAGAGAGAGCTGGGGCAGATTGTCCAGATCGGCGGGCGAATGGACATTGACGGCGTCATCCACGCCGTCAAAGGCCAGGCCGCCGTTGCCCGCGATGCCAGTGGTCCAGACGGGACCGTTCTCCAGGGCGCCGGGATTGTTGTTGCCGGAGGCGTCGGCGGCGGTGGTGCCCGAACCTTCGTCAAACTGCCAGTAAGCCACCAAGCCATCCGTTATTGTCGCCGCTCCGGCGAACGCGGGAAGCAGCGCAAGCCCCGCACAAAGAAGCATCGCCGCCATTCGCGTATTTCGCATCATTCGCGCTCCACCTCTTCAATCGGGACATTCGCACACAATTCGGTCAGAGTTCTGCGCCTCTGTACATCGGCTAAAACGTGCGCTCCCATAAGAGCGATTTTGGCCCCAGCGCTCCCTCCCAATCGGGGCCGTGCATCACTCGCTTCTTCTTCGGAAGAGAAGGCCGTGGTCAACAAGGGAAGTAAAATCAACGATTCACAAGAATACGAAATCCACCCGCGCAGGTTATGGCCTATTCGCTACAGCGTTTCCCGAAAGCGACTTCCCGGAATGCTTCGAGAATCACGCAACGGAAAACGCCACCAATCGAACAGGACGTTCGAAGTACGCTCTAGATGCTCGTTTCCGTGCTCATTAAGGAGATACGGGCAATGCGCAGCCCTCCGGAATTCAGGCGAAAACGCCCGGCTTGTCCGCGGCTCTGGGCAGCACTCGCGCCGGCACCCCCACGGCGATCGAATCGCTGGGAACATCCTTCAGGACGACCGCATTGGCCCCTATGTCAACGTGATCCCCGATTGTGATGGCTCCCAGCACTTTCGCGCCCGCCCCCACGTTCACGAAATCTCCAAGGCGAGGGGCCTCGCTCTTGCTCCCTCGCGCGCCAATCGTCACCCCTTGGTATACGGCGCATTCTTTTCCGATGACAGAGTTATCGTGGATGAAAATGCAGCCGAAATGAGGAAGGAAGAACCCTCCCCCAATCCGCACGGAGAAGGGAATGGTTATGCCCGTGGCCATTTCCACGATCTTCTTCGCGATTCCAAACGCGAACAGCAGGACTCGGCGCAGCAAAACCGATTTGGACAGGAAGGCTCTTCGCCCAAGGCGGAACACAAACAGCGCCCAAAACCCCTGCGACACCAGTACGTTCCGCTCTTCCCGACGGTAACGCGCGATATCAGCTCCGAGATCTTTCAGAGGGCTCTCGCGCCCGTTTTGACCGGCCACTGGCGTTTTCCTTTAGCGACAATCCGGCTGCTGCCGCGGGGGGCGCAGAGCCGGCATGGAGAGGGCCTCGGACACGGTTGCGAACTCAAACTCGCGGGCCTTTGGACTGCGCACCAATCGCTGGAGCGCCCCCACGAGAACCGGCGTTTCGTGCAAGGTCTTCGCGTTCCCATCGTGAAGCAGCACGACGGCGCCCGGGCGCATTCTCTCCAGAAGGTCGTCGGCAAGGCGCTCCGGATCAGTTTGCTCATAGTCTCGCGGATCCAGCGTCCAAAAGACAACGCGTTTTTGGAACCGTCGCGTGTAAAGCCACGTCAGCAAGTTCAGCTTGCCGAAAGGAGGGCGAAACGCAAGCTCCTGCTGCTCTCCGACCATGGCGCGAAGAGCGTTCCGCGCGCGGACGTGTTCACTCCATGCGGCCGGGCTCCATGTGCGCCAGGGATGCGCGTGGCGGAACCCGTGCTCCCCGATTTCGTGTCCGGCCTGACGGATCCCCGCCACAATCTCCGGATGTTGCACAGCCTTCCGGGCGACGAGGAAGAAGGTTGCGCGCACGTTGGCCGAGGCGAGGACGTCCAGCACCTGAGGAGTAACTTGCGGGTCCGGGCCGTCGTCAAAGGTGAGACACACGCATGGGCTCCGTCGCGCCTCGCGAACAAACAGCCGCCGCAACCGGTTCCGCACGATCCACGGAAAGAGGATGTAGGCCGCCACGGCTACGGCGACGGCGAGTGGAACAATGATGGCGAAAAACCCGAGCATAGTACGACCGATCGCAGCCTCGGCGCAAGTCGCCATCCTCCGAGGCGTCCCTGAATGCCGGCCCCCCGAGCCCGGCAAGACCGCTTCATTCGATCATCGGGGCATGGCGCCTTCCGCTGCGTCAGCGCGCCCTGCCTCGTCCGCAATCTCCCCGCGCCTTCCCGAGGCGAGCCCTCGAATCACTGCCCTATATCGAGCAGCCATCACGTCGCCGGAGACGCTCTCATGCGCCTTGAACGCGTTTTCCGCCATTTTCCGCCGCCGATCCGGAGCCAGGCACAACGCCGCGGCATGCCGTGCAAAACTCACAGGATTTCCGGGCGTCGCGTATGCCACGCAGCTGTCGTCGAACACGAGAAGCGCCGGGCGCAGCCTGGAGGCGACGATGGGAAGGCCCGACGCGGCGTACTCGAACATCTTGGTGGAGAATGCCAATTCCATGAAATCATCCCGCTGATAGGGAACGATGCCCAAGTCCGCGTTGTCGAGAACTCGGCGAATGCGCTCAAGACTAACGGGTTCATGCAACCGAACGCAGTCCTTCAGCGCCAAGTCGGCAATCAACTGGTCCAGCCGTCGACGGTAATCGGCGTCGCAAGGGCCGTAGGCGTCCAGCGTGCTGCCAGGGATCGTCTTCCGCAGCTCGGCCAGGGCCTGTATCGCGACATCCACGCCGAATCGTTCCGCCATGGTGCCGTGATAGAAGAGGCGCGCTCCCGACTCAATCCGGTCGAATGGTCGCTCGGGGCATGGGGAGAAGACTCGTGTATCCGCGGTATTGTAGAGCAACGAGAACTTCTCCGGACGGCCCAGGCGCTGGACCAGACGATCTCGGAATCCCGGGCTCGCGACGAACCAGTGATCAGAAATACGGAATGAAAGCCTTTCGGCGAGTTTCAAAACAGGGCGGAGTTTCGCCATGCGATCAGCGCCCCCAAGAGGTACCTCGCCATCGAGTCCTTAGGCGTGGGGCGCATCACGCGATACGCCGTCACGCGCCCTCTGCGTTCGACCGGCGGCTGTCCGTCGCCCCGCAGGCAGATTATGTCCACCTCCGAACCCATCTCTCCCAGGGCCAACGCCTGCTGACGAAGGCGGGTGTCATGCGGATAAAGGTACTTGCTGATGAGGCAGACGCGGAGCGGAGCGCTCATGATGGAGTTCCCGCCTCCTGGGTGGCGCGTCCCATCAACCGGCTCAGTTGCTCGCGGCGCAGATACCGCACAACATCGGCGGGCGCCTCAATGGGTTGGCGCATCAGCCAGCTCCAGAGATACCCCGATGTTCGGGCGAGGGAGGCAAGCCCGACGGGGCGTTCCGGCAAACGGGAAAGAAAGCGCGCCGCCTGGAAGACGGGGTGGTACCCCAGCGTGTATTCCATCATGCCGCGCCGGAAACTCGCGTGCAGCGGCCCCCGGCTCGCCGTCCCCGCCCGGCGATGATGGCGAACGGGAAGGCCCTCGTCGGTCTGGACGATCCAGCCGTGCATGCGCGCGCTCGTCTCGGCGAGCATGTCAATGCCCCCTCGCCTCAGTGGCATGTACCCTCCCACTTGCTCAAAGCACTCGCGGCGAAACAACTGAACCGCGCCGGCGACGCTCCAGTCGGTGGCTACGACGAGTCGCTTCCATTCGCCCTCCTTCGACTCATGGATCAGGCCCCCACAGACACCGAGGCGCGGATTGTCGCGGAAACGGGTCAGCATCCGTTCGAAGTAGTCCTCCTGAAACGAGACATCCGCGTCCAGGTTTCCGATGTAGGCGTATTCCACGCCCCTCAGCCGACTCAGACCGGCGGCGAACGCATGGCTCTTCGAGGCAAAATCCCGGCCCGTCGGCGCGTCCCTTGCCAGGAGTTCGATGAACTCATGCCGCCAGGCGTGCTCTCGCGCGATCTCTTCCGTGCGATCCGTTGACCCGTCGCTGACGATCACCCACTTTGTGGGTGGGATGGTCTGGCGCACAACCGATTCGATCGTCAGCCCGATGAACCGCTCTTCATTCCGGGCGGGCGTGACCAGCACATAGGTCCCCAGGCTTGTGTCGCCTTCACTCTTCCGCGCCATTCCCCTGCCTTCCTGTTCCGCGGTTAGCCTGATGCCCGTTCAGCCTCTCGCGCAGGGCTCGATAGCCGTCGCGAAGAAAATCGCCCGTGGCCACCGACCAGGCGCTGAGCCGACTGGTGCAAGCGTCGAATCTCCCGATCTTTCTTACGTCCTTCCCATTCTCTCCGCGCTTTCCGAGGAAACCGGACTTGAAATGATAGCCGCCTGGATTCGTTATCGGGTTGATTCCGGAGAAATCGTACCAACGACATCCCTTCGCTTTCCAATAGAGTAGTTCACGCCACTGCAACCAGTAGCCTGCGGAACTCTCACGCCCTCGAAGGTTTGTGGCCTTGAAGAATCCCACCGCCATCTCCCCGATGCCCGAGGAAACGTTTGCGGCGACAGATTCGCCCCCGAGGCGACATACCATCACATGGAGTTTGTGCCTGTCCGGCAGACGCCGATGAATCTCGCGAAATTCGTCGACATCGACGTACTCCACAAACTGCTTGGTCTCGCGCATTTGCTGGTAGACCGCGCAGAACTCCTCGTAAAGACGGGGATCGTCTCCTTCTTCGATCTCAAAGGCGTTCTGTTCCGACGATTTCAAGCACCAGCGGAACTTCCGCTTCAGCGCCGCAAGCCATTCGCTCTCTGAGCGGGTCAGGTCAAACCAGATCGTCCGGTCCGCGGGGGCCCGGTTCCGGGAAAACCCCTCCTCAGCGAGGATCCGGAGCAGTTCTTCCTCCTCTGATGACTCGTTGGGCAACAGCCGCAGCCACAGCCCCCTCTCTTCGACGTATTCCGCCTGCAGCGCCCGTACCGCCTCCCGGAACACCTTCACGTCGGCGGCGCGTCCCCTCCTTCGCCACATCGGCCCCCACGTCACGTACGCGATGCCGGCGCGCGACAGGGGAAGACGGACGATCCGAGCCTGCGCCGCAGACGCAATGGCTCCTGCGCCGTCCCGGAGGACCAGGTGGCTCAGATTCCCTTCTCCCCAACGGACACTGCCGTAGGGCCAACTCTGGTATACGCAGGCGTCGTCAAATTGATCGAGCGTCTCCGCCCACTCCGCCTGCGTCAGACCGTCCATCTCCGTGCGCCAGGTCGACAGGGCGCGACTGATCACGCGTTCTTCCTTTTGTGAACCCGGGGAATGAGCCGAATCTTGCACGGGCGTTGAATGACTTGCCGCGAATTCATTCATGATTGAGCGTTCTCCGCTGACGAAGAATGATCATCAGAAGGACCGAACAAAGCCCGGAATTGACACAGCAACGCCTTGGGCCCTCGGGCCCATGCATACGCGCCCATCAGCTTCAGTCGAAACTCCAACGCCCAGTCCTCCGGCGAAACGGGCGTTCGCATTCTCAGAAAGGAATCGGAGATCCTCTGCGCCGGATCAGGCAAGACTCCGAATGCGCGCGCATATCCTGCCTGCTTGACCATTCTCACGACATCGGCATTATAGGCCCCGTAGGGCAGGGCGAAGTAGCGAATCCGTTGGCCCAAAAGCCTCTCGAGCTGGTCCTTCGAATGAACGATCTCCTCACGGGCCTGCTCGTGGCTCAGCCGCGTTAAGTTCTTGTGAAGAACCCCGTGAGCGCCAACCTCGATGCCTGCGACCGCTCCCCCGAGCAATCCCTGTTCGTCAATGACGCGCGCGCGCTCATGATCAAACTCCAGGTCATGCTCCCAACTCATGTTCTTGCCCAGGTGCCCGCTCGCGACAAACACTGTTCCGCGAACACCCCGCTGCAGGAGTTCCGGGACGGCGTTCTCGAAAACGGAGCGAGAAGCGTCGTCAAATGTCAGGGAAAAACGCCGGGCCGCGGAAGGCGTGTCATCCTCCAGGTCCACTACACGCCCCATCCGCAGGAGCGTGTTTAATTGCGCCGAGAACCGGGGCTTCAGATGCCCAGGCACATCGTGATAACATAGAACTACTGGTCGCCTCATCGCTGTCCGCCCACCAAGCGGTCGAATCCAATCGCGGATCGCGATACAGCAAGCAGCGATCGACGCCAGCCCCAGTTTCGTTAACCGCCGCGCTCCTTGTGTCAAGCGCCACGCTTTCGGCCGCTGTCCGGCGCGTCGATCCGTCCAAATGGCTGCCCGATGCCCGAATATTCGAGTCTCATGCACGGTCGCCAGTTCCTGGAACCTGGTCTTGGCGATGCTCCTTAGGCTGGCGCGATTCCACAGAGCGCTGGCGATATAAGCGCGAGAAGCCCCCTGATTTCCGTGCCAGGCCAGAACCTCCTCGATCAACGCGGGAGCAATGCCCCGCCCGCGAAAATCGGGAAACACCTCGTCCGCCATGATAACGACATCGGCCTCGCCAAGTGGGAACACGTAATGCCCGTCATTCCCACCCACCAACGACCAACAATATCCTGCAATCTCCCCCTCAATCCTGGCGACCCAGAGGATCGCCCCCCTGCGGAAGAACCTCTCAAGGAGGGCTTCGAGGACTAGCGGTCCCCCTTTTCGCGAAGCCATCCGCTCGAAATCTGCCCCGGGCAGGAGATGCCTCCCATCGCACCGCGTCACACTAAAGCCGGCGGGGATGGGGGCCTTCCGTATGCCCGTCTCTTTGAGTTCCGCCCAAAACAAGACCATTCCGCCGTGAAGAACGCGGCGCCAGGCGCGGAGGCTCGCCTCACGAATGCAGCCCCATACCCCATGCTTGTGGAGCCAATAGGACATCTTATTCAGGACTAGGGAAGGCATCTTCAGTCACCACGCAATTCGCGTTTGGCTCCTTGCTTTAGAGTTCAAAATGCAGTATCCTCGCGTCTGAGCCAAAACGGAGGTGCGGCGAGAACGCCAACTTGCTGTTCCATTCGGGCATGAATCAGACAGGGGCAAGGGCGCATGTCCGACTAGCGCGGCGGACAGCAACGCACGTTCCCCTCGGCGCCTGTCGGTTCTGCCGCCCCCTCCTCCTTGTAAGGCGACTGCAGTTCTGTGGTTCGCCTGTCCTCTGCCGGCTCTACCCAGACGAACTTCCGTTTGCCGGCGCGGGTCGTCTCGAGAGTATCTACTGCTAGTATCT
>JAPLSS010000954.1 GCA_026398515.1 Candidatus Sumerlaeota bacterium
AAGCCCGCGTCCAAGAAGGTTGTAAAGAAAGCCGCGGCGAAGAAGGCCGTGAAGAAAGCCACGGCGAAGAAGGCGGTCAAGAAGGCGGCGAAGAAGAAATAACCGCCAATAGGCGCTGATATAGGCGCTGTAGGAAACAACTCGCCCGGAGCGGCCCCCATCCGCTCCGGGCGTTTTCTGTTACCGTCCTTCCCAGAACCGTCTTGTCAATCAGCGTCTCTGGACATCCAATAGCCAGGCATTCTGCTCGTATGTGCGATTGCCAGAATGTGGAGAACGGCGCTTTCGACTCGATAGATGATCAGGTAAGGAAACCGGCGAACGAGCCATCTCCGCCGCCCTTGCTGGTCGGAGCGCCCAAGCAGGGGATTGCGTTGCAGCGTATCGAGCGCAGCATCTACGGCGTCGAGGAATCTTTCACCCGTTCCCGCTTCTCTTGCTTCATAAAAGCGGGCCGCCTCGATGAGTTTCTCTAATGCTTCCGGGTGGAAGTCGAGGATCACCGCCGCAGCCTCTCACGGGCTTGTTTCATCACCTCGTCCGCCGGCAGGCACTGGACCTTCCCTTCCTCGATCTCCCGCCATCTCCGATCGGCCTCGTCCATCCAGGCTTTCTCAATCTCAGGGCTGGCGAAGTGCTCCACGCTATCCAATACGCGCTGGGCCAGCGCCACGCGATCCTCGACGGGAAGAGCCAGCGCCTGCTTCGTCACATCGGTCAGCGTGCTCATGAATGGGTCCTCTCAGGGGCGACCTGTTTACTTCTCATACCGGCATTCTACCATGCCGAGCCAACGCCGCAAGTCCATTTGCCACAGGAATCAGATCTCCTTGATTCCGCCACGGAAGAAGATGGAGGATTCCCACAGGAAACGCCGGGCTGGGAAAACGCCCGATGAGCAAGCGCACTCAGAACGAGTGGATCTCGGCCACAAGCGGGTGAAGGAACAGGGGCAATGATCATCGACCGGGAGACCGTTGCCAGGAAGATTGGCGCCTATCCCGCAATTCTCACCACGGCTGAAGACGTGGCCTTTGTCGGAGCGCGGGTCCCGCAGGCGGCGCAAGCGCCGCCGGATTTCCATTGACCCGCCGGCGGCGGCGGTCCTATGTTCACGCCTTTGAAAAGCGGCTGAGGCGGCGCGGGAAGTCGGGTTTCCCGGACCGCGCCGGCGCTCCTCCCCCGCGGCTCGGCCGAGACGCGCCTCCGGCGTGCGGACTGGGCGGCGGGCCGGAGGTCCGACCATCGACAGGCCGCCATCTCTGGAGGAAGATCGCCCATGTCCATCACGCTGGAACGCAAGAAGGAATTGATCGAGACCTACAAGACCCACCCGACCGACACCGGGTCGTGCGAGGTCCAGGTCGCGATCCTCACCGAGCGGATCTCGAACCTCACCGAGCATTTCAAGTCGCACGCCAAGGATCATCACTCGCGCCGCGGGCTGCTGAAGATGGTCGGCAAGCGCCGGCGCTTGCTGACCTATCTCGAGCAGACGGAAATCGAACGCTATCGCAAGCTGGTCAAGCAGCTCGGCCTGCGGCGGTAAGCGGCGCCGTGGCGCGGGATTCAGGACCCAATGGGACCTGTAGGACATATTGGGCCTATGGTCCTGGAGGGCCTATACGACCTGAAGGGCGCGCTACGAACGGCGCGGGGCTTCCGTCATCATTTTCCTTGATTTTCGCCGCCGCTGGACCATACGTAAAGGCCGCTGCAACGCCGGATTCGAGGCTGTCGAGACGACGCAGCGGCGCGCAAGGCGCCGCCAAGTGGTTGGTTGGCGGGTGGTTGGCGGTTCGTTGGCAGCGGGTTAGCGGCGGGTTCCACATTCAAACTATTCATTTCATGAAGGAGACCTATGGGATCGGTCATCAAGAAGCGACGCAAGAAGATCCGCAAGCACAAGTACCGCAAATTGCGTAAACGGACGAGGCACCAACGCCGCTAACCGCGCGACAGGCGTCGCGCGGGGGGGACGTTTTCCGCAAAGGAGCGCCGACGGAAAGCGCGGAGCCGTTGCGGCTCGCCGTCCAACGTCACGATGGTCAAGGGGCCGCCGGGCGCCGCGTAACGCAGGATGCCGCGGGCCGGCGGCCCTTTTCCCGAGGGCGCCGACACACGTTCTCATCGTTCGCCGGCAAGTTCCGAGGCTTAAGCCATGGCCAAATCCAGCCGTCCGCCTGGCCATAGGGGTCAACGCGCTTTGCGCATCGACGATTCGTTGGTCGAACGCCATGAAGCGCGCCGGACGATCGAAACGGTCCTGCGCAGGCGGGTCCAGTCCGTCGACGACGCCGAGGTCAAGCGCGTGGCGCGCGAGATCCGCCGCCTCTCGCCCCAGGCCGAAGAAACGTTGCTGGACATCTACCTGGCCGACCCCGGCGAGTTGGGCCACTCGGCCCTCCTGATGCTTTCCGAAATGCCGCATGAGAAGGCCGACCGGCGCCTGGACGCCCTGCTGGCGCGCCGCGGCATGAGCGACAAGGAACTCACTCAACTGCTGACGGCGAAAGCCTTCCTTCAGGGCGTCCCGGAAGACGCTTTCCACGTCCTGGCGCAGCACGGCGACCCGCAGGAACTCATGCTGCGGATCACCGGCCAGATGTGGGAGAAGTTCAGCGCCGAGGAGGCGGCCGCGCTGTGGATCGAGCAGTTCGCCAAGCTCGAGCCGGGGGAGCGCGCCACGGTCCTGGACCTCTTCCTCCAGAAGCCGTGTCCCAGCCTCCTGGGCATCGCGCGCGTCGAGGCCCGCTCGGGCGACCGCGCCATCGAATTGCAGATAGCCGAACGTCTGGCCGATTTCCCGTATCCCGGGGCCGTGGCGCTGCTCGAGGAACTGGGGCGCTCGCCGCACATCGACGCGCGCCTGGCGGCGGACCATTCCCTGGCGGCCCTGCGCCGGAAGGCGCCCGAACTGGCGTCCATCGATCCGAAGGGCGACTGGAATCTGGGCGGCGGCCAGTTCTACGAAGCCTACACAATGGAAGATCCCCTCGAGGGCCAGTTCATCGTCATCTATTCGCGCCAGGCCGCCGACGGACTCATTCGATTCTGCTCCGCGCTGATCGACAGCTGGGATCGCGGGCTGGTGGACATGTGGGGCGGCGTCAATCACTCCAAGGAGGAATTCCAGGACGTTGCATATGGCGGCGGGATGAAGGCGGGCGCGGACGACGCGGACGAGCCGGCTGTCGACGCCGAAGAGGGTCCGCCCGAGGACGGCGAGGCGATCGACGACAAGGAACTCGCGGAGGCGCTGTCTTTCCTTCAGCGAGCGGCGAAAGGCAAAGCCGGCGAGGATCGGAAGGACTCTAGGGATTTCGCTTTCGAGGATGCCGAAGACGACGAGGTTCCTCTCGCCCACTCGGACTTCGTCGAGGCCGCCCCGGAATACGTCGTCTTCCTCCTCCGCGCCGCCGAGGACCTGAGCCGCCGGCGCGGCTACCCGCTGCCGCTGACGTGGCGCGTGTGGCGCGACCTGTACGCCGCCGAGCCGGTCAGCCATGAGGATTTCGCAGTGAAGTTCGGCAAGACGTGCGCCGGGTGCGGAAACGACGTGCGGCCCGGGACCAAAAAGAGCCGCAAGTCGGCCCCGGCGGTGTTCGACAGCGTGGTTCTCTGCCCCTCGTGTCTCGCCGCCAAGAACCGCTGCGCGGATTGCGGACGCAAGATCGATCCGATGAAGGCGATGACGATGGTCGATCGGGTCGAGGAGCGCGTAGAGTTCTTCTGCGACCGATGCGGGGAAAAGCGGAATCAAGAGGAGAGTTAGAGAAATCAATGGCCACAAAGAGGCACAGGAAGCACAAGAGTCCATCGCTTGTGTCTCTTGTGCTTCTTTGTGGCCGATTTGCTTGGCGCCAATCATTATTCCCACTTGACAGCTTCCTCGCGTGAACCAGGATGAATCGTGGAGCAACCGTTCGCTCCGTGATTTCCAGCGCGTTCGTTCGTCTTGGCTGTCGCTTCTCTCAGTCCATCGTCCAAAGGAACCGAGGAGGACTCGCGCCATGTTGGAAAGGGTCTTCCGTCTGAAGGATCACGACACCACGGTCAACCG
>JAPLSS010000468.1 GCA_026398515.1 Candidatus Sumerlaeota bacterium
GGCGAAGTAGCCGGCCAGGGGGATGACGACGAGCATGCGGGCGATCGTCACCCAGCCGCCGATCTCCCCGAGTTGAGTCTTGGAGTAGCCGAACTGCAACGTGGTCATCAACGTTCCCATGGGGCCCAAGCCCGTGTTCAACGAGATCTGGGCGAAGATCAAGATGTAGATCAACAGCCACTGCCGCTCGCCGAACACGGATTTCAGGAAGCGGAAAATGGAAAACCGTTCGCCGAGCACCGGGCTATGGACAGGCGTTTCCTTCATGTTGAGGCCGACGTGGAACGCCATCACGATCACCAGCGCCGCGGCCAGCCAGTAGATCAACTTCTCCCCGTTGAACATGACCAGCTTCTGCCCGAGCACCGGCAGCTTCACAAAGAACGCATAGACCTCGTCGAATTGGCCGATGAGGATGAAGTTGAAGTATAGCGTCGTGCATTGCTGCAAAAACGAAATGCCCGCCTGGGCCCGCCCGCGCTGGGGCAGAGGCACCACCTCATTGTAAAGCGGCGCCCACGGACCGGTGAAGGCAATGTCCTCAAAGAACTGGTAGGCGACGACTACGATGGCGAGGGTCCAAAAGTTCGGCGCCAGGGGTGTGAGAATCAGCGAGGCGATCAGGCCGATCCAGCCGCCGATGATGAACGGCTTGCGCCGTCCCCAGCGCGTCCAGATGCGGTCGCTCTGATAGGCGATGAACGGGGCGACCATGAAGTTGCAGATGATGTTGATGCTCAGCACGAACTGGATCAGCAGCGGGTTGGAGACAAACTTCGACAGGGTAAAGGTCAATGGAGCGCCGCTGCAGTGTTCGACAAATTGATTGCCGAACATCGGCAAGACCATGAGGACGACCCACGACCACGGGATGCGCTTTTGCTGGGTGACGATCAACGGGGCGGAGTCCTTTCCCTGGAGTGCGCGTTCGGGCGGATCACCGCCGATGCGCCGGCGTGCATCCGCGTTTTTTTGCAGAATGCGGGATGGATTGTCAACTATCTACGACTCTTGCGAAAAGGAGAGAGCGCATCCCGCCGTATAGCTCCGGATAAACAAGAGTGCGCGAAGCGCTTTGGAGTGCGGCGGCTTGCCGGCGCTTTTCTGCGCCGGCTCTGACGGCTTCCCGGCAACCCCGATCTCCCTCTTCCTCAATCCACCGCCGCCTCGGCGGGTGTCGCGGGCGGCGAGTCCTGTAGTTCCAGCCGTCCATATTCGATGACGCGGCCGATCTTACGCTGCTGGGCGAAATAGATGCTGGCCAGAATGCCGAGAATGCCCAGCGCCGTCGTGTAGAGCATGCCGCTGGAGTAATCGTACTGCCCTTTCGGCAATCGGAGGATGTATCTCGAGAAGCCAGTGATCCAGACTCCCACGCCGTTCAACACCACGATCTTGACCATCCCACGCACGAAGCTCATGCCGGCGAAGACCGTCCCCATCCGGTCGCGCGGCACGAAGTCGAACAGGAGCGGCCCGATGGCGATGGCCGCAGTCAGATTGACGAAGGAGCCGGCGACGTCGAACGCCACCATGGCCGGGATTGGCGGCACGTGGTTCGGCGCGAAGACGTGAATGTAGGTCCAATACGTGAAGTGATGCAGGGTGGACAACACCAGGCACGTCTGGAACATCTTCAGCCGGTCGAGTTTGTCGGCGAAGTAGCCGGCCAGGGGGATGACGATGGCCATGCGGGCGATCGTCACCCAGCCGCCCACCTCGCCCAACTGCGCCTTGGAATAGCCGAACTGCTCGGTGGTCATCAGCGCGCCCATCGGGCCCAGCCCCTGGTTCAGGGCGATCTGGGAGAAAATGAGAATGTAGATGAGGAGCCACTGCCGCTCGCCGAACACCGACTTCAGAAAGCGGAGCATGGAGAATCGTTCGCCCAGCACCGGGCTATGGACGGGCGCCTCCTTCAGGTTGAAGGCGACATGAACCACCATCACGATCACCAGCGCAGCGGCCATCCAGTAGATCGTTTGCTCGCCGGTCAGGGTCCAGTAGCGTCCCGGCCTCAGGGGAAGACGGAAATACGCGAGGTCATCGAAGTGCCCAATGAGGATGAAGTTGAAATACAGCCCCGTGAACTGGCCAAACAGCGAGCCGAGCGCCTGGGCCCGGCCCCGTTGGGGCAAAGGCACCACCTCGTTGAACAGCGGCGTCCAGGGGCCCGTGAAGGCGATGTCCTCGAAGAACTGGTAGCAAACGATGCAGATCGCCAGCGTCCAGAAGGTGGGCGCCACGGGAGTCAGCGCCAGGAAGACGATCAGGCCAATCCAGCCGCTGATGATGAACGGCTTGCGCCGGCCCCAGCGCGTCCAGATGCGGTCGCTCTGGTAGGCGATGAACGGGGCGACGGCAAAGTTAAATAGGATGTTGACGCTAAACAGAGACGTGATCAGCGCGGGGTTGTCGATGAACTTCCTCATGGTGAAGGTCAACGGGTTTCCACTGCAGCCTTCGACGAAGTTGGTGGCGAACCCCGGCAAGGTCATGAAGAAAACCCACGACCACGGAATGCGCTTTTGCTGCGTGACGATCAAGGCCCCTGGCTCCTTCCCGCGCCCCGGACGCCTCCATTTATACGCGCGCGCCCGGCTCCGAGCGGGGCAGGGCGCGCGCGAAAGAAACAACAATGCTCCGCTTCACTCTCCCGTGTGAAACGACTCCCACGCGCTCAGCGGCCCGTCGCCCGCTCCGACTCGCAAGCGAAAAGCAGTCTTCGGCGACGCGTCAAACACGACGCGGACGCCTTGCACGATCTGGCCGGCGACTGTTTTCCAGAGGCCGCCGCCCTTTTCCGGACTCGCCAGCGATTGCACTTCCACCCGGTACTGCGATGCGCACGCCCCCGGCGTCCACGTGAACAGGACCTGCCCCGGCGCCACGTACGCT
>JAPLSS010000854.1 GCA_026398515.1 Candidatus Sumerlaeota bacterium
GTATTCTTGTTCCAGCAGGCTCACAGGTTCCTTCTCTTCCTCGACCCACGTCGACGCGATGAAGACCTCCGCCAACTGCTGGTCGTCGACCGCCGACGGGGCGCCGGTCATCAGGTCCTGCCCGCTCTGGTTCGTCGGGAACGGGATCACCTCGCGGTTGCTCTCCTCGCCGAGCAGGAGCATCAGCATGCGGTCCACGCCGAACGCGATGCCTCCGTGCGGCGGCGCCCCGTAGCGCAGCGCCTCGAGGAAGAAGCCGAACTTCGCCTCGGCTTCCTCGGGGCTGATGCCGATGGCCTCGAACACCTGGGCCTGAATGTCGCTGCGATGGATACGAATCGAGCCGCCGCCGATCTCCACCCCGTTCATCGCCAGGTCGTAGGCCAGCGCGCGGGCCCGCCCGATGTCCGTTGCGAGCAGAGCCATGTCCTCGTGATGCGGCGTGGTGAACGGGTGGTGCGCCGGGTCCCAGCGCTTCTCCTTGTCGTTCCATTCCACCAGCGGGAAGTCGGTGATCCAGGCTAGTCGGAAAATGTCTTTATCAATCAGGTTGCAATCCTCCGCGAACCGCAGGCGCAACTGCCCCATGGCCGCGGCGGCGACGTTCGGCTTGTCGGCCACCAGCGCGATCAGGTCGCCCGGCTTGGCCCCGACGCGCTGCACCAGCCGCGCCTGGCACGCCTCGTCGAAGAACTTGGCGATGCTCGATTCCAGTTTGCCGCCCTCGACGCAGCGGAACCACGCCAGGCCCTTCGCGCCGTAGCGCTGGACGAAGCGGTTCAGGTCGCCGTCGGGCTTCAACTGCGTGTTGGAGTACTTGTCGGCGCCGCCCGGCAGGCGCAGCGCGCGAATCACGCCGCCGCTTTGCAGGACGTTGGCGAAGACCTTGAACTCGCACCCCTGGGCGAAGCAATCGCCGGCGTCGCGGATCTCCAGGCCGAACCGCAGGTCCGGCTTGTCCGAGCCGTATTTCAGCATCGCCTCGTCGTAGGTCATGCGCGGGAAGGGGATCGGCAGGTCCTCGCCGCGCACCGCCTGGAAAATCGCCTGGAGCATCCCTTCGATGATCTCGAACAGGTCGTCGGGCTGGATGAACGACATCTCGATGTCGATCTGGGTGAACTCCAGCGTGCGGTTTGCCCGCAGGTCCTCATCGCGGAAGCAGCGCGCCAGTTGGAAATAGCGGTCGCACCCGGAAACCATCAGAATTTGTTTGAACAACTGCGGCGATTGCGGCAGCGCATAGAACTTGCCGGGGTTCAGGCGGCTGGGCACGAGAAAGTCGCGCGCGCCCTCGGGGGTCGACTTCGCCAGGCACGGCGTCTCGATCTCCAGAAAGCCGTGGTCGGAGAGGAAGTTGCGCACGGTCTGGAAGAAGACGTGGCGCTGGAGGATGTTGTGCTGCATTTCCGGGCGGCGCAGGTCGAGGTAGCGATAGCGCAGGCGCGTCTCCTCGCCGATCTTGCTGTATTCGTCGAGTTTGAACGGCGGCGTCTTCGAGGTGTTGAGCACCTCGTAGCGCTCGACGCGCAGTTCGACTTCGCCCGTGTCCATCTTTGGGTTGACGGTGTCCTCGGAACGGGCGAGGAGCGTGCCCTCGACGGCGAGGACGTATTCGTTGCGCAGGTCCTGCGCCGCCTCGTAGGCCTCGGCGCTGAGCGTCGCCGGGCTGAACACCGCCTGGCACAGGCCGTAGCGGTCGCGCAGGTCGATGAAATACACTCCGCCATGGTCGCGGCGGCGGTGCACCCACCCCTTGAGAATCAGGCGTTTTCCCACGTCGGCCTTGCGCGGCTGGCCGCAGCAGCAGGTGCGCCGGGATAAGGCGAGAGCGGATGATTCGGCGGGCATTTTCGGGATCTCCTGATTAACAGGGGAGAGGGATTCACCACGGAGACGCGGAGAGCACGAAGAAGGCAGAATAGGAACCCTGCGCGAAGCGCTTTGGAGTGCGGCAGCTTGCTGCCGCATTCCTGTCGGCATGCGCCCCATGGCCGTCCATCCAGGCCAAAGCGGCAGCAAGCTGCCCCACACCAAATCGCGTCGCGCCGGGTTCCTAGTATGCCATCGTCGTGCTCTCCGCGTCTCCGTGGT
>JAPLSS010000251.1 GCA_026398515.1 Candidatus Sumerlaeota bacterium
TTATAGCGCCTCGTGCGCGCGGCCTTGTACCAGACGTTGGCGAAGCGCACGTCGAGGCTGTCGGGGTCCTGGGCTTCGGTCCAGCCGCGGCGCATGACGTGAATGGCGCGCATGGCCTCGATCAGGGCGAACTCGCGCGTCGGCTTCTTCAACGCTTGGAGAAGGCTTTCGCCCTGAATGCTGGCGCGCATCTCCTTGTCCTCGACGCGACAGAGATCCATCAGCGTCGGCAGGATATCATTGATCTGCACTAACTGCTTGCAGCGCGTCTTCGGCTTGAAGGCTTTCGGATAGCGGATGACGAGCGGGGTCTTGACCGTGCCGTCCCATACGCCGTTTTGTGAGTGATAGGCATAATAAACCTGTTCGCCCTGCACGTCGCCGTGGTCGCCGGTGACGATGAAAATCGTGTCGTCGAGGATGCCGCGCTCGCGCAGTTCGCCGACGAACCGGCCGATGCGGTCGTCGAGGCACGCCGTCGATCCGTCGTACAGCGACCGCTGAATCATCCAGTCGTCGAGCGTCAGGCACTTGTCGCCAATGGTCGAAGTCGCCTGGCCGCCCTTGCGCGCGAAGGCTTGCTTGTAAGTGACGCCTTCCTCCAGGAACCGGCTGCGGAACGGCTCCGGCGGAGTATAAGCGTCGTGCGGCTCGGTGCAGTTGATGAACAGGAGGAACGGCTTGCTCTTGCCCAGGATGTTGTCGTCGATCCATTTGCAGGCCACGCCGATTCCTTTGAACGAGCCTTTGTCCTGCTCGTCGGGGTTTGCGCTGGGAATGTACGGCGGCACGGGCGCGATGCGGGGATTGCTATATCGAATGTGCTCTTCGAAGCCCTGGCCGGCCGATAGCGGGTTGCCCCCGTCATAGGCCCAGCCGTTGTTGCACAGGACGACGGTGCGATAACCGTTGCGCGTGAAGACATCGCCCATCTGCGGCAGGCCCGGCTCCAGGCCCTCGTGCTGCGCGCCGGCGCCGTGGCCGGATTCGTAGCGTCCGGTGAACAGCGAGGCGTGGACGGGCAGAGTCCATGGAGCGGTCACGAAGTGGTTTTCAAAGATAACGCCTTCGCGGGCGATCTGGTCGATGTTGGGCGTCGTCGGCTTGCGATAGCCGTAACACGACATGTTGCGCGCCCCTTGCGTGTCCATCATAAAGATGACGACGTTGGGGTGGTTGGCGCTGGTTCGAGAGTCGGCCATGAACGATTCTCCTTTTTGGGGGAAATGCCTTATGGCGCTATAGGACACATAAGACATATGGGACATATAAGTCTGATAGGCCCTATGGGCCGCGTCAAACATGTTACCCCGTCACATCATCCACCCGGGCGAAGATCTCCCGCAACCACCGGCGATCTTCCGCGGACAGATCGGGGCCGTTCAACGACTTGATGTTCGCCATCAGATGCTCGACGCTGCCGGTTCCCGTCAAGATAACATCGGCGCCGGGCTCGTGGCGGCAGAACCGATAGGCGGCATCGACCACATCAGCCGCGCCGCCGGGCCGAACGAGAAAGCCGAGCGAGTCGTCGGAATCCACGTCGTCGGCGCCGATCTTGCCGCGCGCTTTCAAGTCCGCGATCATCTGACGCAAGAATGCGGGCTGGCTCAACGCGCGGCGCACCGCGAACATGATCAACGTGCCAATCCGCTTCGCGATCGTCAACGGGAAGACGCGCTCGCGGGCGGTTTGGTTGAGTAGGTTGAAGCCGACCATGACCACGTCCCAGCAGTCGTCCCGCAACGCCTGTTGGAGCATCGCGTGGCCCGTGTCGGCGCTGAAATGCTCGGTGACGCCGAGAAAGCGAATCTTCCCCTGATCGCGGAGTTTCAGAAACGCCGGGACGATTTCCTCGCGCACGTGGCCATAGGTTTCCAGCCGAACGCCGTGCGCGTGATAGATGTCGACATACTCCACGCCCAGACGCCTCAGGCTGTTCTCCAGCGCGAGAACGACATCCTGACTGGACGGGAGTTTGTCGGACCGCCCGATGGTCTTCTTGGTCGAGAGGATCACGCGATCGCGCGCGACGCCTTGGATCGCCTTGCCGACGATGTCTTCGGTCGTGTAGCCCTCGGCGGTGTCGATCAGGTTGACGCTCGAGTCGAGGGCGGCGCGCACGACGCGGACCGACTCGGCGTCGTTCTTGTGGGTGCTACGCCCGAGGCGGCTGGGGCCTCCGGCGCCGAGGCCGGC
The DNA here is from genome assembly GCA_026398515.1 of Candidatus Sumerlaeota bacterium. Classification (GTDB taxonomy): domain Bacteria; phylum Sumerlaeota; class Sumerlaeia; order JAPLSS01; family JAPLSS01; genus JAPLSS01. Next base: position 2,200 of record JAPLSS010000251.1, read on the forward strand.
CACGCTTGCGCGCAGGCCGGTTCGCCCAAGGATTGTGTGCTCCATGGGGTCAATCCTTCTCAATCGCCGCCGGTGCGCCGAAGGCTTTTTTCAGGCGTTCGGCGTCGAACTTCAGCTTACGGTCATAGGTGTAAACGCCGTTTTGCTCCTGTTCCACGTCGGTTAGTTGAGTATAACAAAAGCCGGCCATGTGCGGATGGCTGGTCAGAACTCTCGTCAGTTCCTCGATGCGATGATAGACCTCGCCGATCGACTCCGGCGTCTTGCCGTAGCCCCAAGCGCTCTTTCTCTCCGCGCCGCCTTTGCCGACCTCCTCGCGCGCCATGCTCTCGTTCCACCACGTGCCGCCGAATTCGTCGACGACGAACGGTTGGCCGGCGTAAGGGACCGACACGCCGGTCTGCTTGTAGACGAAACCATTGGGTTTGTCGGGGGTCAAGCCGGCGTACTGCTCACGAAAAACCTCTGGGTTCTGCTCGTAGTTGTGAGCGGTGTAGATGTCGGTCTCGACGTGCACGTAGCCGCTCGTGTCGTTGATCGGGCGGGAGGGGTCGAGCGCGCGGGTCAGGGCGACCGTCTCCTCGACCGCGCGACGATGCGCCTCGGCGTGATTCTGCGCGCCGCCGATCGTCTCGTTGAATGGCGTCCAGGCGACGATGGACGGGTGGTTGAGGTCGCGCATCACCGCCTCGCGCCATTCGCGCTGGTGGTTGTGATTTCCCTGCGGGTCGCCGAAACCATGCGCCCCGCCCCAGTCGGCGAACTCGCCCCAAGTGAGATAGCCCAGCCTGTCGGCCCAATAATGGAAACGTTCTTCGAAGACCTTCTGATGCAGGCGTGCGCCGTTGAACCCGACGGCCAGCGAGCGCTCGACGTCCTTCTTCAACTCCGTGTCATCAGGCGCGGTCCAGATGCCATCGGGATAGAAGCCCTGGTCGAGGACGAAGCGCAGGAAAATCGGCTTGTTGTTGAGGAAGAAGCGATTGCCCTCGACGTGGAACTTGCGCAGGCCGGCGTAACTTGTTACGCGGTCGACGACGCATTCTCCGTCGAGCAGTTCGAGATTTAAATCGTAGAGAAACGGATCGGCGGGGCTCCACGGACGCGGATTGGCGATCCTCAACTCGAGGCCCGCGCCGCCGGCTGCGGGAACCATTGCGGAGGCCGCTTCCTTTCCGTTCGCCAACGCCGCGGCGCGAAGGCGAAGGCCGCGGCGATTGTTCACGATTGAAGCGCCTTGCCTGCTTGCCCGACGACTGCACGGGGGAGCGCACATCGTCCAGCGCGCAGACAACGAGGTCGTTTTCGCCGTCGCGCAGCGCTTTCGTGACCTCGAAGCAGAACGACACGCTGCCGCCGTAATGCCGCCCGACGGGCTGGCCATTCACCCATGCGCAGCAGTCGTAATCCACGCCGCCGAAGTGAAGTAACACGCGCCGGCCCTTCCATTCGGGGGGAACCGTAAACCGGCGATGATACCAGACGGCGGGGATGAAGTCGGTGTGCTGGATGCCGGAGAGTCTGCTCTCGGGGCAGAAGGGGACGACAATCTCGCGGTCCAGCGGCGAGGGATCCTCGTGCCAGCTCTTTTCGATGCCGGAGCCCCCGAAATCGAAGGCGAATCGCCAAGTCCCATTGAGATTGAGCCATGTGGCGCGCATGAACTGCGGCTTGGGGTGCTCTGGACGGGGAATCATCAGGCCTTTCCTTTCGTGGCTCTCACCCATGAATCGGCAAATACCGTGGGCGGACTCCGCAAGTTAGGGGTCTTCGGGCCGGTTCTGTAAAGCAGTTTCTCGAACTGGACGGCGGGAAATGCCGGAAAGAATGAGACCCGTCGACTAATTAACCACAACGAGCGCGGAGAACACAAAGAAGACGAATTGACTCTCTACGTTTCCTGCGGCGACTGGTCATCTTCCGGTCACTGGGCGCTTCTGCCGGGCCTCCGCTTGCGCACCGTCGGTTGGGTCCCTGCCGGTTCGGACGCGGCTGGTTTCGCGCGCGTTCTGTTGCCCATTCCGGCCCTGCGATCCTTTTCCAGAAGCGCGCGATCCAGGATCTCCCCGGGTCGGACGGGCGTGTGCGCTTCTTCCGCGATGGATTTCATGCGGGCGACGACATCGGGATGCTCCGCGGCGATATTGTGTTGCTCGCCGATGTCGGAATCCAGGTCATAGAGTTCCCACTCGCCCTTGCCTCTTGGGCGAATGCCTTTGTATTGCCCGATGCGCACCGCCGCTTGTTGGCCGGATTCCCAATATAGGTAGTCATGTTGCCGCTGCTCCGGCTGGCCGAGGAGCGTCGGCGCGAACGAGACGCCGTCGATCTCGGCGGGCGGCTGCGCTCCGGTGATCTCCGCCAGCGTAGGCAATACATCATAGAAGCAACAGAGGTGGTTGCTGACGGCCCCGGCTTGGATCTTCCCCGGCCAGTAAGCGATGGCCTGAACGCGGAGGCCGCCTTCGTATAACTGCCCCTTATGTCCGCGGAACTGCGCCCCGGTCAGCGGGTCGACATTGGCGCCGAAGAAGCCGCGGGGGTATTTCCCGTCGCCGCCGACATCATGCGTAAAGTAGTCATTGTCCCCATTATCGCCAGTGACGACGACCAGGGTGTTGTCGGCGAGGTTCAACTCGCGCAGCAGGTCGAGGAGTTCTCCGATTTGGCGGTCATCCATATGCACCATCGCCGCGTAGACTCGCGCGTCGGTGGCCCGGCCCTGCCCCGCCTTCCACGGCTTGTCTTTGAACTTGAGCCATGACGGATCATCTTCCGGAATGCCCCAGTTTCCATGGGGAGGAGTCCACGGGCAGTAACAAAAGAACGGGCGGTCCTTGTTGTCGCGGATGAATTGCTTTGTCTGATCGAAGATAAGGCGCTGGGAGAACTGTATCCCCTTGTAGAAGTCGCCCGTGTTGCCTTCGAGCGGGACCTCCTGGCTGTTGCGGATCAGGTATAGGGGAAAGTAGCAGTGCGCGTGGACCTGGTCATAGTAGCCAAAGAAGATATCAAAGCCGTGCTTCTCGGGGACGCCGCTCGTGCCGCGCGCGCCGAGACCCCACTTGCCGAATCCGCCGGTCGCGTAGCCCGCCTGCTTGAGCATGCTGGCGATGGTGGGCTCGTCGGCGCGCAGCGGGTCCGCTCCGCCGTTGGCGCGGACGGTCATGTGGCCGGGATGCTTGCCGGTCATCAGCGCGCAGCGCGTCGGCGCGCACACCGGCCCGCCGGCGAGCAGTTGCGTGAAGCGCATGCCCTCACGCGCCAGGCGATCGATGACGGGGGTTTCGATGTACTTGTTCCCCAGGCCCGACATCTCGTAGTAGCCCCATTCGTCGAGGACGACGTACAGGATGTTAGGCGGCCGCTTGCCGGCCGCCTCCAGCCGACGGGGCAAAACAAAGGCCGCCGCGCCGAGGCCGGCAGCGAGTTTGGCGAATTCACGACGGTTCATGTGTTGAGATAAGCTGGCAGACATCATTACACCTTTCTACATTACATAATGTATAAGATACGCGGGGCGCTATTTGGCGGGAATCAGAACGATCCGCGAAAGATTGATGGCCTTCCAGGTCTTCTCGTCGCGCGGGCGGACGCTGACCGCGATCTCGCCCGGCTCGCTGATCTCGACCTTGCCCAGCGGCACGGTCTGATACGTGTCCCAGCCGCCGGTCACGGGCGCTTTGCCGATCCGTTGCTGTCCGGCGATTTCGACGACAAACTCCGATTCGGGCTTTGTCGACGCGACCAGCGCGCTAACCTGATAGGTCCCCGCCTGGGCGACCTTCGCCTTCCAGGACGCCCACTCCTTGGGATTGTCCCAGAAGCCGATGTTCGGCCGCTCGCCGCGCGATTCGATCTGGATCTTCGCTCCGTGCATCTCCGCGAATTCCGCGGCCAGGGTCAGCGAACCGTCCGCGCCCGGCGTTACGACGATGCCCGCCTTGCCCACATTCGGCGCCGAAGCCTTGCCGGCCTTTGCCTTACTGTTCTTGCCCTTTTTCGACGCGGTGGCCTTCTCCGTTTCGGGGTTCGACTTGGGAACCCACGGAAGATTGCTCACGTCGGCCGAGGCATTCGTCTTTAGGCCGGCGATCTTGAACGCGAAGGCATGTTCGCACGGCTTCTCGGCGGGCATCTGAATCACAAGCCCATCCTCGTTGCGCGTCCATTCCAACTTGCCGTCATGGCCGAGGAGGCGGATGTCGCTGATCTCGCCCTGCACAAGCGGCGAGGACTTGCCCAACGACCGGATCACCGCCTGCTTTTCCGGCCAACCGAGCAGTATGACGTAGAGCGCGTCGCCCTTGGCGGTGAAACGGATGTCGTCGGACGTGTAGGGAACGGCCTTCTTCTCGTTGAAGGAATCGCCGGGAAGGCTGGTCGGCCCTTCGCCATAGATGATCCACGGGCGCGTGGCGAAGATGGCTTCGCTGTTCACCTCCATCCATTGGGCCAGGTCTTCGAGGACTTTCTCCTCGTCCTCGTCGATCGTGCCGTCGCCGCGCACGGGGATGTTCAGCAGCAGGTTGCCGTTTTTGCTGACGATGTCTACGAGCATGGTGATGACGGTGGTCGCGGTCTTGTACTTGTGGCTCTCGAAGAGGGACCGGCTGTAATGCCAGCTGCCGATGCACGTGTCGGTCTGCCAGGGATACGGCGCCAGTTGGTTGGTGCGGCCCCGCTCAATATCCCAGACCAACGCCTTGCGCTTATCTTCCGGCAGGTTCTTGGTATTCATCACGGCCTCGTTCCTGCCGTCGTGCCACTTCATGCTGGCATTATAATAATGAGAGGCGATGCGAAGCCCGGCGTCGCTGACCGTGTTGAGCGGCATCACCCCGTCGTCGAAATACAGGAGGTCGGGCTTGTATGAATCCACCAAATCGATGACGCGATTGTAAAACTTGTCGATATAGGCCTGATCGGGCTTCGCGCCGGGCGCGTGGTTCTGGGCGTAAAGGTCCTGTGGATCATAGCCTTCCCACCATTTGCCCTTTCCGTCGGCCTTGGTCAGTGCGCCATCATAAGGAACGCCCGCGAGCGGGCCCGATTTGTCGCTGCCCTGCGCGACTTCATACCAACTCCACGACCGGGCGCAATGGACGGTGACGCCAAATCGCAGCCCCTCTTTGCGGGCCGCCTCGGCCCACACGCCGACGATGTCCTTCTTCGGGCCGATGTTGACCGAGTTCCAGGGCTGATACTTCGAATCCCAGCAGTCGAAGTTGCAGTGATGGTTGGCCAGAGCGACGAAGTATTTGGCCCCGGCGCGCTTATATAACTGGATCAATCGATCCGGCTCCCAATTCTCCGCTTTCCAGATGTTGCAGATATCCTTGAAGCCGAAGACCGAAGGGTGGCCGTAATGCTCGACGTGATAATTGTATTGGGCGCCTCCTTGCTCATACATGTGTTTCGCGTACCAATCGCCTTGTTCCGGCACGCACTGCGCGCTCCAGTGCGCCCAAATGCCAAACTTGGCGTCGCGGTACCAGTCGGGGCACTCATATTGCGTGAGCGAGTCCCAGTCCGGCTTGAACTTCCCTTCGGCTTCCGCGCCGAAGGCCGCGCCCACGCACACAGAGAGCGCGGACAAAACCAGCAGAGTCTCGATCCTCTTCGACACCACGGCCATCCTCCTATCAGTCCTTGTTCGACAAGGCGATCCGCAGGGCATACGCATGATCACACGGCCTTTGTTCAGGCATTTGAACCACCAAGCCGCTATTGCTCCGCGACCACTGGAGCGGTTGGGCGGTTCCCAGCATTCGCACCTCGTCGATGCCGCCCAACCACAGTCCCCGGCCGCACCCGAGCGATTGAATCACCGCCTCCTTTTCGGGCCAGCCGAGGCAAATGGCGTAGAGCGCGTTCCCCTTTCGGGTGAAGCGGACATCTTTTCCCGTGAACGCCTGGCGCTTGGTGTCGGTGAAGGCGCCTTCGGCGACCTCGGTCGGCCCTTCGCCAAACGTGAGCCATGGACGCGTTCCGTAAATCGCCTCGCCGTTGACCGACAGCCATCGGCCGATTTCCCGGAGGATTTCCTGCTCGGGCTCGGGAATGGTCCCGTCGGCTCTGGGGCCGATATTCAGAAGCAGCGCGCCGTTCTTGCTCACGACGTCAATCAAGTCATGAATGATCGAGACGGGCGTCTTATAGTCGTGATGGGTTATATATCCCCAGGAATTCTTGGAGACCGAGGTATCGTTTTGCCAAAGGAGCGGGCGGATGCCTTTCAACTGCCCGCGCTCGATATCGAAGACCGCCGTGCCTTCAGGGTAGGCGGTGTACTTATAATTGATGGCGACGCCCTTGCCCCATTCCGCGCCGCGGTTATATAAGTAAGCGGCGAACTTGGCCAGGTACGGCTTGAACGCCCAATGGTGGATCCACCAGTCGAACCAGACGAGCTGCGGCTGATACTTGTCCACCAGTTCGCACGTGCGCGCCAGCCAATCGTCGAGAAACGCCGCATCGGGCCGTTCGGGCGTGGCGGTGTCATGGGTGTTGGCCGGTCGGGGGTTCGCGGGGCCGTACAGTCCGGCGTGCCGAGGATCCCGCACATCGGAATCGAACGCCATGCCGCCGTCGAAGAACCACCAATGCTCGGCGCGATGGCTGGACAGGCCAAAGACCATGCCTTCCTTGCGAGTGGCCGCGGCCAGTTCGCCCAGGATGTCGCGCTTCGGGCCCATCTTCGCCGCGCACCAGTCCGATAGGCCGCAATCATACATGGCGAAGCCGTCGTGGTGCTCCGCCACCGGGACGACGAACTTGGCGCCCGCGCGCCGGAAGAGGTCCGCCCAGGCGCCGGGGTCGAACTTCTCCGCCTTGAACATCGGGATGAAGTCCTTGTAGCCGAACTTGGCGTGCGGGCCATAGACGGCGAGGTGGTGAGCGAATTCCCGCGTGGTCGGCAGATACATATTGCGCGGGTACCACTCGCTGCCGAAGGCCGGGACGCAATACACGCCCCAGTGGATGAAGATGCCGAATTTGGCGTCCTCGTACCATTGCGGGATTTTGTAATTAAGCAGCGATTCCCACTGGTCCACGAATGGTCCCGACGAAATGACTTGGTCGATCTTCTCCATAATCACCTGCTCCCTTATGGCGATATACGAGTCCTGCTCCGAGCATGGGGGTATGGAGTCCCGCCCTCAGGCGGTTCGTTAGCGGAATGCCGCGAATCGCGTCAAGGCGGACCATCGGGAATTCCGCTAACGAACCGCCTGAGGGCGGGACTCCATACCAACCGTGCTCGGTGTTGAGCGATTTTGGGCGCAACGTCAGCGCGCAGGCGCCCGCCGCTGGAATCTCGATCTGCCCGGCGCGCGTGACCACGTTGCGGGCGGGAAGGTGGCCCTCCTTGCGTCTCGGGTCGTGACGCCGCTCGTCGTCGGTTACGACGCATTCCCACTGTCGGCCAGCCAATGCAAGCTCCATTTTGTGGCCGCCGTCCCATTTGGCGGCCCGGTCGGGCGCGGTGAGAATTTCGACGTCGTAGCGGCCAGGGCGCAATGCCTTGAAGTCCCAGCGCAGCCACGTCTTCGGGTCGGTCCAGTTGGTCACCATGCCGAGCGTTCCGATCTGGGCCTTCGCTGATGCGCCCTCATTGTGAATCTCCGCCAAATGCGCAGGCAGCAGGACGCGTCCATCGGGCTGCTGAAAGAGCGTCTGATCCACGTCCAGCTGGCCATCGATTTCGAGGACGACGACGGAGTTGTCCGCTTCCGGCGCCGGCGCGGGGAGTTCGAGGCGCAGTTCATCCATGCCGAACGCTTCGTCGCGGGATTGACCCACGGTCAATGGCGAGCGCGCGCTATCCGCCAGCATCCAGGCCTTCGCGACCCTATTCCGCAATCCATAGAGGACCATCGGCGCCGTCGGCCATTCGTAGATATGAAGGTAGACGCGTCCCGGCCGCGCGGTCGCCGTCCCCCAGTCGAAGGCCGCGGGAAAGGGGCTGGCCGCCGTGCCATACACCGACTCGCCGTTCACCTTGAGCCAGCGGCCCATCGCCTGGAGGCCATCGATGCTGGGCTGAGGGAACCGGCCTTCGGCGGTGGGGCCGACGTTCAGCAGCAGGTTGCCGCCGCGGCTGACGACGTCGCACAACATGCGGATCAACTCGCGGGCCGATTTCCAGTCTTGATCCACATGATCATAGCCCCAGTTCTGGTTCATAGTCATGGGGGTTTCCCAATCGACGGCCATTTTCGTGGCGGGGACGCTGCGGTCGGGCAGTTGCGTGTAATCGCCGGCGTCGTTGCCGACGCGGCCGCTGACCAGGCAGTCCGGCTGGAGTTGGTGAACCATGTCGCGCAGCGACCGGCTCTGTTCCGGGGTGAGATAGTGAGGCGTGTCAAACCAGAGAACGCCCAGCGGGCCGTAGTTGGTCATCAGCTCGCGCACCTGGGGCTTGACGTAGTTCTCGATGTAGCCGGCGAAATCCTTCTTCGATTCGTCGAAATCCCAGCTGTTGCGGCCGCCGTTGGGATGATGCCAGTCCTGCGATTGCGAATAGTAGAAGCCGAGGCGCAGGCCCTGCTTTGCGCATTCCGCGGCGAGTTCCTTCAGCGGATCGCGGCGGAAGGGGGTGAAATCGGCGATGTTGTAGTTCGTCTCGTTCGTCTTGTACATGCAGAAGCCGTCGTGGTGCTTGGCGGTGATGACGAGGTACTTCATTCCGGCTTCCTTGGCGAGGCGGACCCATTCGGCGGCGTTGAACTGGATCGGGTTGAACCGGCGGGCGACTTCCTCGTATTCGCGGATGGGAATGCGGGCGCGGAACATGATCCATTCGATGGAACTGCCCCCCGTGCCGCCGCCCGTGGCCTTGCCGTAGTGGCGCCCCTTCCAGTCGCCGGAGAGGACGGAATACACGCCCCAATGAATGAACAGGCCGAATTTGGCGTCGCGCCACCATGCTATGCGTTTGTCTTTCCGGTCTTTTGGTTTCATGGCTCCTCCTGGCTGTCTGAACGAAATGGGGTTTCCGCGCGCGAAGGCGACAAGATGCGGTCAAACTGTCCAAGGATCAAGACCGAAGAACCGAGTTCAGCGGACTTGATTCGCTCGCGCTCGTCTCGTCGCTCGATCGCCGCCGGCATGAATTCGACGCCGCAACCGCCGTCTATTCAATGAGAACGCGCTCGCAGCCGGTTTGCGAAGGGCGTCTTCTGCGTTCCACATGGAATTACCAGTTGCCTCAACTGGGGTGGTTCAGAGAAAGTCATGGGGAGATCGATTCATCGCGACGTTTGGAAGAGGAGGGGAAGAATGGGCGAAGTCCGAGGCTTTCGTTGTTTGATTTGGCGGATGGCGCTGGGGGCGGCCATGCTGGCGCTGGCGGCGAGCGCGCTGGGGCGGAGCGCCGGGGCTGCCGAGGCGAAGCGGCCGCCGAACTTTATCGTGATCCTGGCCGACGATCTGGGCGCGAAGGAGTTGGCGTGCTACGGCAACGCGGAGCATCAGACACCCAATCTGGACAGCTTGGCGAAAACCGGGGTCCTGTTCAAGACCTGCTATGCCACGCCCGTCTGCCATCCGACGCGCTTCGAGATCATGACCGGCCAGTATGGATGCCACAACGGCATCTTCAACTTCGGGGGGAAGCGCGGCGGCCCGGAGCCGGGCGATCCGGTCGAGGACATCACGAACCATCTGACCTTCGCCCAGTTGCTCAAATCGAAGGGCTACGCGACCGCCCTCGTCGGCAAGTGGCAGCTGTCGGGCCGGCAGCCGACGCTGATCCACGAGGCGGGCTTCGACGACTACTGCGCCTGGGCCTACGGCAACTACTATGACGGGGAGGAGAAGGAGAAGACGCTGCGCGACAAGGTCGATTACCGCTCGCGGTACTGGAAACCGAGCATCATGATCAATGGGAAGTACGTGCCGACGACCATCAACGACTACGGCCCCGACATCACCACGGATTACCTGATCGACTGGATGAAGCAGAAGAAGGACCAGCCGTTTTTCATCTATTTCACGATGCTCCTGACGCATGGGCCGTGGAACCCGACGCCGGATTCGGTGAAATCCGATGAGGACAAGTTCAAGGCCGGCAAAGAGAATTTCAAGGCCGACGTTGAGTACA
>JAPLSS010000783.1 GCA_026398515.1 Candidatus Sumerlaeota bacterium
GCGTATGCCCACGAGTTCATCGAGCGCCTGGAAGGCGGGAAGGGATACCAGACGGTGATCGGCCAGGCCGGGCAGACGCTGTCCGGCGGCCAACGGCAGCGGCTGGCTATCGCGCGCGCTCTTTACCGCAACCCGCAAATCCTGATTTTCGACGAGGCCACCTCGTCCCTGGACGTCGAGAGCGAGCGCTACGTGCAGCGGGCCATCGAGAACCTGCTGCGCGGGCGGACAGCGGTGATCATCGCGCACCGGCTGAGCACGATTCGGCACGCCGACGAGATCCTCGTCATGCGCGACGGGCGGATCGTCGAGCGCGGGCGCCACGAGGACCTGCTCCGGGCGGGCGGCGAGTACTGGCGCCTCTACCACCTGGCCGCCGAGCAGCAAACGGAGGCCGACTCCGTCGCGGAATCCGTGAGCTCGATGTCGTGAATCTCGTTCCTTCCTCCGTTCGCTCTCCCGCCGCTCTTGCGCCTTCGCGGCCAAAGGATGGGCGTCGGATTTCGCCTGACCGCGGCTCCGTGAACCGCCGTGGCCGAAAGGCCGATTCGGGGAACGATCCGGCCACGCCACACTCATTGGCATTGCATCTTCATTTTGACCCTGGTATCTGTGTAAGTGACAATTCGCGAGAAGGGCGAACGCATGTCGAAATCCCATAACATCCAAGCGAGCAGGCGCGGGGAATTTGCCGTGATGGTTCCGCAGGGACGTTTGGGGATCATGGAAGCCGAGGCGTTGGGCAAGGCGCTGGAGCCGCTGGCGGCCCAGGAGGCCCCGCGCATCGCGTTGGACCTGCGCTACGTGGACTTCATCGGCTCGCGCGCCCTGGCCGTCCTCATGCAGGCCCACGGGGAAATCGCCAAGCGAAAGGGGCTTCTGTTGCTGGGGAACCTGCGGCCGGAGGTCGCGCGGATCTTCGAGATCTCGCGCCTCGGGTCGCTGCTGCACATCGTCGGCGATCTGGAGAGCGTGTTGAAGCGCAGCGAAGAGCGGGAAGCCAGGCAGGGAGCGGGAAGAAAGGCGGACTGAGATTGCCGATTGCCGATGGACCAGCCATGACTCACCACCGAGGCACGAAGGCGCAAAGGAGGCCTTTCCTTCGTGCTTTCGTGCCTCGGTGGTGAGTCATGGTGGGTCCGAGGCTGGGATTACTTCGCGTCGAGCTTCATCCGGGCATAGGCCGCCGCGCCCAGGGCGATGGCGTCGTCGCCGAGGGCGGCGGAGACGATGCGCACATTGCGCATGTTGGCTTCGAACGCCCAGTCCGAGGCGATGTCGGCGATCTTCTTCAGATACCCCTCGCCCAGCGCCTCGATCACTCCCCCGCCAACCACCGCCACTTCCGGGCTCAGCAGATTGATGAGCGAGCCGATGCCTTTGCCCAGCGCTTCGGCCGCGCGATCCAGGACCTTACACGTCGCTTTGTCGCCCTCGGCGTAAGCGCGCGCCAGGCGTTTGGAGCGCACCGCCGGCGGATCGCCCTTGAATTGGCCTTCCAGGACGCTCTTTTCGCCCTTCTGGAGGCGCTCGTAGATGTCGCGCGCGATGGCCGTGCGGCTGGCGATGGCTTCCAGGCAGCCGTTG
>JAPLSS010000763.1 GCA_026398515.1 Candidatus Sumerlaeota bacterium
CCAGCCCGACCGCCAGGCGCACGTGGCCATGGTGGTGGTCGACCTGCCGCTGCGGGTTGGGCCGGGGTCGCTTTGGGTGAATTCCGACGAGTGCGTGACCGAACTGGTCGATGCCCAGGTGGCCGAGAGAGGCGACTTCAACGTCAAGCCGGACGGCCTGGTCGAACTCGCCGACGCCGAGGCGGTCTACGCCTGTTCGCCAGGCTTCCGCGACGCGGCCGGCGTCTTTCGCCCCACGGGACAACTGCTCTCGCTCACGGCGTCCGATCAGCAGCTCGTCGCCGTGTCCGCGTTCAACTTCGAGCAAGGCGGGTGGGAGACGCTGGCCGAATCCTACAAGAACGGAAACGAACTCGCGCTCGGCGCCCGGCACGCCAGCCCCATCGACGGCAGCGTCTTCCTGCGCGTGGCGGTCGGACGGCGCAACCCCAACCAGCCGCCTGACAAGCCCGCGCAGATTCGCACGGTGCAGGTGGCCTTCGCCGGCCGGGCTTTGTAGGCGGCGCCTGGAAGTGGACGTTGCGAATGCGACCTATATGGCTTATATGTCCTTTGTGCCCAACCAAGGAGCGCCCCCATGATCGAAATCAAAGCCTTGACCAAGCAGTTCAAGACCCTCACGGCGGTCGACCACCTCACCGTGACCGTCAACGAAGGCGACATCTTCGGCTTCATCGGCCCCAACGGCGCCGGCAAGACCACCACCATCAAGATGCTCGCCACCCTGCTCAAGCCCACCGAGGGCTACGCCGAAATCGCCGGCTACAACATCCTGACCCAGGTCGACGACGTCAAACGGGTCATCGGCTACATGCCCGACTTCTTCGGCGTCTACGACGACATGAAGGTCTGGGAATACCTCGACTTTTTCGCCGCCGCCTACAAGATCGAGCGCGCGCGGCGCAAACAGATCATCGACGACGTGCTGGAACTGACCGACCTCTCCGTCAAGAAGGAAGACTACGTCGAAGCCCTTTCCCGCGGCATGAAGCAGCGCCTGTGCCTGGCCAAGACCCTCGTCCACGACCCCAAGGTCCTGTTGCTCGACGAGCCCGCCAGCGGCCTCGACCCGCGGGCGAGAATTGAACTGCGCGAGTTGTTGAAAGAACTGCGCCGCATGGGCAAGACGATTCTCATCTCCTCCCACATCCTGACCGAGTTGTCCGACTTCTGCAACACGATCGGCATCATCGAGCAGGGCCGCTTGCGCACGAGCGGCGAGATCGAAACCATCAAGAAGGAGCTGTCGCTCAAGCGCCTCGTCGAAGTCGAAGTCAAGTCCGACCCCGACCGCGCCCACGACGCCCTCCAGGAGCGCCCCGAAGTCCACTCCATCGCAATGGACGGCAATCGGCTCCTCGTCGAGGTCGCGCTCGACTGCGAGGACACCTCGTTCATCTTCGAGACCTTGGTGGCCAAAGGCTGCAAAGTCGTCGGCGTCCAGGAAAAGGAAATGAACCTCGAAGACATCTTCATGACGATCACCGAGGGGAAGGTGCAGTAAACCGAAATCGTCTTCTGGAGGCATGGCATGGGGATTTTGGCTCTGGCCGCTGACGAACGTGTTCGCGACGTGCGTTGCACCGAGGACGTCCTGACCGTGGATCTCATGGATGGCCGCAGCATTTCGGTCCCGTTGGCATGGTATCCGCGTCTCTTCCATGCAACGCCGGAACAGCGTGGGCATTGGGAAATCGCCGGCGCCGGCTACGGCATCCATTGGCCCGACATCGACGAAGACCTGAACACCGAGGGCCTTCTCCGCGGAGCCCCGGCGCCGAGTCGGAAACCCTGACACGGAGTGAGGCGGCTTCGGGGAGCGCAAGGGCTTGCCATGAACATCCGATACGCAATCGTGATCGAAAAAGCCGATAACAACTATGCGGCCTATGTGCCGGATCTTCCCGGCTGCGTGGCGACCGGCAGGACCGCAGAGGAGATGCAACGGCTCATCCGTGAAGCCATTGAATTCCATCTGCGGGGCTTGCGCGAAGACGGCCTTCCGATCCCCGAACCCGTCAGCCGGGTCGACTACATTGACGTCGCCGCCTGATTGTAGATCCTCCCTGCCGGGGTGGACTCTTTGCCTCCTGCCCGGCGTGGAGGCATAGCCAGTCCAGCCGAAGCTGGATCCGGCCAGCGCTGCTTGCTTCCCCACCCTCGCTGAGGCCCGGCATTCGAACAGGCCTTCTCATGATTCCGATCCTCCCGCGCCGACGCGTTCTTGTGTTTCTGTCCGCGGCCTTGCTTTTCGGGATCTCCGCGCGTTCCGCCTTTGCCGACGGCATCAACATCGACTACGTCGTCATGTTTGGCCTGGCGATCGTGATTCCCCTGCTCCTGTTCGATGTCTTCGTCGAAGGCGTTGTGCTGGCCTGGGTTCTGAAGATCCCGTATCAGCGGACGCTCCTGTTCCTCTTCGTCGCCAATCTCCTCTCGCTCCTGGCGGGAATTCCTGTGTTGATCCTGAAGGAGACGGCGTCTTACCGATACCTTCCCAGAGATCTGCGCGATTTCTTTGCGCTCTATCCCCTGTTCGCGGCGCTCTCCGTTCTGGCCTACTTCAGCGTCACCGTGCTGGTGGAAAGCGCAGCCGGCCTCTTGTGGCGGCGCATCGGCCGTTATGAGTTTTCCCGCGGCCGCCTGGTCCGCGCGATTCTCCTGGCCAACGTCGCCACCTACGCGATTTGGGCGCCGCTGAGTTATTTCTTCACCCGCCCCTCCCATGACATCCATGAATTCACCGAGGATTCCTCCTGGGCCAGGCAGCCGACGACGAAGATCGCCTTCTTGGACCGAACCACGGGCTACTTGCAATGCATCGATTCAGACGGGCGGAATCCGGTCACGCTGGCGCCGGCTCGCGCGAAGGATTACGCGATTTCCCCGGACCTCCAGCACGTGTTGTATCGGGGCGACGACAAGCAACTCTGCGTCTACGACCGCTCAAAGGATCAGAACATCCAGTTGACCGAAGCCCCGTGGAATCGCCGAATGACCCAGATCGCCCTCAGTCCGTCGGGCCGGACCGCGGCCTGGGTTCAACAGATTCAGGATTCCCAGGGCGCCCGCCCGTGGGTCGTGTTCTTCTGGGACGTGGGGCGCAATGCCGCGCTCCCATCTCCGTACGTGATCCATCAGACCGTCCCGCCGGAAGGGCCGACCATCGCGTGGTCCTCCGACGGGGGAGCCGTTTATGTCCGGGGGAAGGAGCAGTTCACTTGGGTCCCCGTCAACTCGAACGGCGCGGCCGATGCCGCCTCCGCGGAGAAATCCGACTCGCCTCCCGGCGGAATCTGCGAGGACTATGGGCAAGTCAACGAAGATCCATCACGGCCGGCGGACCTGTGGTTCGGGGAAGACCGAATGGGGTTCATGCATTTCCGCGACAGGGTGGGTTCCCGCGAGGTGCGAGCGACGTACGGGTTGGGCAGCCGGATAGAGATTCTCGATAACAACGCGAGAGTCCTGCGGTTCGCCGTCGATCCCGGTTGGCTCAAATTCGGCATGGTGATGTTTCGCGATGTGGCGCTGCTTCCCAACGGCGACGAATGCGTGTTCGACGATGGCCACGGGCTCTACCTGATGGACATCCCCGGCCGGCGCATCGGCAGGATCGTCGATGGGACGAGGTTCATTCTCATGAGGGAGCAGAACACGCGGGGGCGTGATTTCCGGGAGCCAATCCCCCTCCCCTTGTACCCAAGACCTCCGCTTCCGCCGGGCATGCAGGCCCCTGCCGAAATGCGATGAGCCACGGAAGAACACAGATGAACACGGATAAGAGACGGATCGCGCTTCGCCTTCATCCGTATTCCTCTGTGTCCATCCGTGGTTCCTTCCTTCAGTTTGTCTCCGGATTCCTGAGCAATATCTTCCCCGAATGCGCCGCGAGGCCCACGCTCTGCGTCTTCGCGCCGGTTTCGGGATCGGTGTATTCCTGGTCCAACTGGATCTCCTGATCGTCCTTGTCCGCGGGGTTCGCGAAGACCACGCCGTTCTCGAACTTGCGCGAATAGGAGAGGTGGTCCTTGACGCGGTAGCGGTCGAGTTCCTCCGGCTTGGCCGACTCCGCCGGCGCTCCGATGGGCCAGTAGTAGCGCGAGTGGACCTGGGCGAACCGCCGCTCGCCTTCCTGGTAGAACGCCGGGAACCCCAGCCGCGTCGTCGGGTCCTTCTCGACGCCCATCAGGTAGGTGCAATACGCGAACTGCTCATAGCGGTCGCGCACCGGCCCCAGGCCTTCGATCAGTTTGCTCTGAATCCCGGCGTCGGTGATGATCGGGTAGGCGGCGAGACGCGACTGCGCGGCGGCCATCAACATGCTCACGTTCCCGCGCCACTTTTCCTCGTCGACCGGCGTCGGCCCGCGGGCTTCCTGCTCGCGCGTGGCGCGTCCGGACACCGCGCCGACGAAGTCTTCGATGCAATAGCCGTCGAGCGGGCGCGGTTTGACCTTCGTGGGCATGAGCAGCAAACTCTCGCCGCCGTTCCCCTCGGCGTAGCTCTTCGCCTTCATGTTGTTCGCCACGAGGAACGGCCACTTTCCCAGCTTCTCGTGAACCGAATTCTGAATCGTGCGGACCTTGATTTCCTGGCCTTCGCGGAAGGCGTCGGAGTCATACGCCTTGTCCGTTCGCAGGTCCCACGGCCTGACCCGCCGGCCGTTCGCGTCGGCCTGGTTGAACGGGTCGGCGGCAAGGATGTCCAGCCACAGGCCGTCGGCGCCTTCGCCCATGAATTCCAGCGCCTTCTCGACGCAACGCTGCGCGCCATCCGGGTTCGCCGGATCGAATCCATAGCGCAAATTCCTGCCCGGCCCGCCCGGATAGGCGCCGGTGCTGTTGGCGCTTCCCAGGTAGACGGGCGAGAGGACCGTCGCGCCCTTCTTGTGCGCCGCGGCCGCTGTGCCGCCGAAGCCGCGCGTCACCTGAATCTCCTTCTTCCCGGGGTCGAATGCCTCGATGCGCATACACTCGTCGCCGATCCGAATCCAGGTCACATAGAACTTCGTGCTGGGACGGTCGGGGCCGCTGCTGGTTTCGCCCGGGATTGTGCTGGGCTTCAGGGCGATGGAGCCGTCCTCATTGACGGCCGCCAGCGCGAAGCGGTCGGCTTTCTCGTCGATGTCTTGGCCGAGCGTGGCGGCGCGGAAATACAGCAGAGACTTCCGATACTTCCCTTCCGCGAGAGGCGCGTCTTCCGGCCCCGAGGTATAGGTGCTGTTGATGTAGACGACCGCCTTGAAGTCCGGGTTGATCTCGTGAAGCGTCGCGATCTCCTCTTTGGTGAAACGCGACTGCGCCAACGTGAAGTTCCGCGCGAGAACCTCCAAGTCCTCCCGCGTCGGTTCGACCTGGCCGGACACGATGGCATAGATCGGATAGACGGGTTTCTTCGCCTCCGCGCCGGCGCTCACCCGTGGCGCGAAGAGTCCCACGCAGCACGCCCAGAGCATCCAATTCCGAGGTAGCATCGTAATCGTCTCCTGCGATGAAAGTGTGAATCCCCGTCGTTATACTTCGCGGCCCAAGAAGCGCAAGGACGTTTCGGTTCGTCGGAGCGGCGGGGCGCGAACGCGAAATGAGAAGCATTCGCCTGGGTTCCTCCATGCCGTCGCGCCCGTGCGGCGGCCTCGTCTTCTTCCGCGGCTACGATTTCGGCGGGTTCATGGGGACGGGGACGAGCGAGGACCGGGGCTTCCCGATGCGGACCCGGAAGACGTTTCGACAAGGGGGCGGCGCTCCTGGCGCCCGCGGCATTCGCCACAGGCGTCGAAATCGCCGCGGACAAGGCCGCGCGTCGCGCGGAACCAGCGGCGCATAAGATAGAATCCCGCGGCGCCGACCGCCGCCGCCACTACGAGCCATTCGATCCACTGCATCATGGCCATCGCCCTTCCGCCGCTCGCGGCCTGGACAGCCTTGTCCGCTCACTTTCCCGAAATCGCCCACCCTGCGCGGACCAGGCGGTCCACGTCATCTCAACGCCGTCTCTTGTCGTCTCAATCGAAAACCGGCTATCAAAAATCGAGAACCTCATATTCCGATCCCCAGCATCCGGCCGGCCTGATAGACGGCGAATCCCACCAGCCACGCCAAGCCGGTGGAGAAACTCATCGAGAACAGGCCCCATTTCCACGACCGGGTCTCCTGAATCACCACCGCGATCGTGGAGACGCACGGCGCGTAAAGCATGACGAACAGCAACAGGACGAATGCCTTCAGCGGCGACCAACTCGGGTCGGCCGCCAACCGGTGCGAAAGCGCGCCCGTGTTTTCGTCCTGCGCCGCGCCGAGGCTGTAGGCGGTGCTCAAGGTGGAAACCACCACCTCTTTGGCGGCGAACCCGCCCACCAGCGCGATGCTCGTGCGCCAATCCATCCCGAGCGGAGAGAGGACGGCGCTCAGCCCCTTCCCCAATCGCCCGGCCGCCGAATGGGCCAGCGCCGCCTGGGCTTGCGCGCCGGGATCGCCCGCCGCGCCCGTCCGCTCAGTGGGCAGGCGCGGAAACGTCATCAGCGCCCACAGCAGGACCGACGCGGCCAGGATCACCGTGCCCGCCTTGCGGATATACATCGACACGCGATGCAGGGTCTGCATGAGCAGGGAGCGCAGGGTCGGCATGCGGTACGGCGGCAGCTCCATGAGAAACGGCGCGCGCGGCCCTCGCACGATCGACTTGCGCAGGAGCCACGCCCCGGCGAGCGCCATCGCCCACGAGATCGCCGTCAGCAAGAGCATCATGGCTGTCTCGCGCCCGGAGAAGAAGGCGGCGATGAGCATGGCGTAGACCGGCAGTTTGGCGCCGCAGTTCATGAACGGACAGACGAGGATGGTGGCCAGGCGTTCGCGCGGCTCGCGCAACGTCCGCGTCGCCATCACGCCCGGCGCCGCGCACCCGCCCGCCAGCCCGCCGCTCACCACCATGGCGATGACCGACTGCCCGTGCAGCCCGAAACGCCGCATCACGCGGTCGAGCAGAAACGCCGCGCGCGCCATGTAGCCCGAGTCTTCGAGGATGGCGATGGCGAAGAACATGAAACAGATGATCGGCACGAACGCGAGCACCCCGCCGACGCCGTCGATCAC
>JAPLSS010000939.1 GCA_026398515.1 Candidatus Sumerlaeota bacterium
GGGAACGACTCCAATTGCACGCCGCTGAGGTAGTTCCATCCGCGCACGCCGAAAAGCGCGTCGTTGCTGTCGGTCTGGATGAACTTGTCCGGCCCCAGACGTTTGCGCAAGGCGCCGAGGAAGACCTGCCCGCCCAGTCCAAAACTGTTGATCCCGTCCAGATAGCCGTAATCGGCCACGAGGTCGTTGTCGCAGTCCATCGGGGCCTTCTCGGGATAGCCCCAGGTCCAGCGCCCGACGTCGAACTCGATGCCGTCGGCCTGCGCATCCTTCACCCGCTGGGCCATCTTTCCGGCGAACCATTCGCCCGCCGTCATGTTGTCCGGCCCTCCGCGGGGACAGGCCAGGCTGAGATTGAGTTGCCACTGCCGGGTCCAAAACATCATGTGGGCAGCCACGGCGGTCTTGCCCGCCTGAAAAGGAAGCGGCTTCGTGCCAAACTGTCCGCGCTTGACGGTCAGTTCATTTCCCTGAATCCCGGTCAGAACCACATGCTCCGCCCGCGACCAGTCCGGTTTCCCGGCCTCATCCAGCGCGTAGACAATCAGGGCGTAGGGGAACTTCGCGTTGGCCTGATTGAGGGCCTTCTGGCTCTCGATGATCCGCTCCGGCTCCGCCACCGTCAGGACGGTCTGCTGGGTGGAACAGTCGGCGGTCAGGAGGGAGCCGACCTTGTAGAGACAATGCCCTGGCCAGACTTCGTTCTGCAATGTTCCCGAGATTCCGCCGTACGCGTCCTGCAAGGTGATGATCTTGTCGGGGAAGCGTTTCCGCATCATCCGGCTCTTTGAGTCCAACCCTGGGCCATGGATAATCGGATAGGGCGCCTGCTCCTCCATACGTTTCTTGAGCTCGTCGCCCGCAAGGCCGCCCGCCGCGCCGAACGTCATCGCGATCGGGAACGAGTCGGGGAGGCGAGGCGGCTCGGCCCCGGCGCCCATGACAGCCGTCAGAGCCCCCCAGCAGAGCGCGGCCGGAAGAAAGGCCCGCGCCCAGTTTCCCGTCGCCGTGACGTCATGATGCTTCATCGCAATCGGCCTCCTTTGCGCCGCGATCGATATCTGGCGAGAAATCCCGTCTACCGCTCCGAGACGACCGTGCCCATGCTGGTGGCGGCGGTGTATTGGAAGCCGGGCTCCACGGCCAGCCCGAGCGGCCAGCCCGCCGCTCCCTCGTAGTAATCGTCGGGGAACGTGGTGAACGTGGAACCGTCGGTGGACTTGCGCAGGACCACGTCCGCCGTGCCCGACGGCGAGGCTTCGCCCGCCACCCAGAGCGTCCCGCCCTGCGCCGCCAACGCGCCGGGGTTGGGCACGTCCAGGTTGGCGACGACGATGGCGCCGCCGCCGGGGCTGCCGACCGGGTCGGCGGTGTCGGCGTGGTCGAGCCGTCGGAGGCCGTCTTTGGTCGACACAAACAGCCTGGTGATGTCGCTCGTGACGGCAAGGCTTCCGGTTGGGTTTGCGCCGGAGGCCTTGTCCCAGATCAGCGTCCAGTTCTGCCCCGCGTCCCTCGAACGCCAGACGCCGGCGCCCGGATCGCCGAAGTACACGAGCGACCCGCCCGCGGGCCACTCAAGCGGCGCTCCCTTCTTCCCAACCGAGACGGATTTAGGGCCGCTGGAGGCCTTCTCCCAATTTCCGCCGGAGGCCAGGCGCCAGAACCCACTTTTCTCCACCGCCGCCAGGACCACGAGCGAGCCGGAGACATTCTCCGCTTCCACTCCGTGCGGCGCCCCTCCGCCGGCGGCTTCTTTCAGCGACTTTCCGTCGGCCCCCGCGACTCGCGACCAGGAGCGCTGGACGGGGTCGTAGACCCAAACGTCGTCGATGGCCGTGTAGACAAGGCCGGTCGTCGGGTCCACGTCGACGTCGACGATCAGCGGCTTGCCGCCCGAGCGAGGTCTCGTGCAATACGCCACCGACTCCGCGTGGTCGTGCGAGACCCACAGCCCGTTGTCCGTATCGCCCACGTACACGGTTCCCGGATGGCGGGGATCGACGGCCACGGTGTTGTGAACCGCCGTGCCGAGTCCGATGTCCGAAGGCTCCCACGTCGCGCCGCCATCCAGCGTCCGCCAGATGCCCATCTGGCCTACGACGTGAATCTTCTTGGGGTTGTCGGGGTCGATGAGGATCTGGTCGATCCCGTAGACGTTTCCGTCCAGCCGTTTTTGCGCGGCCCAGCCCGCCGGAGCGCCCTCGCCTTTGTCCGGGTCCACCCGCCAATACGTCTCTCCGTTGCCCGCGGCCAGCGTGATTTTGACCGTGGTCGTCTCGGCGCTGCTGATGTTGATCCAGTCGAACCCGGACGGGGCCTGTGCGTTCGCGCACTTCATCACCGTCGTGTAGCGCCCGCTGGCGCCGAGTTGCTCCGGGTCGGCGTTGCCCACGACGATCACGTGGTCGCTCCCGCTCACGTAGCCATCGATCGCGCCCCATTTGGCCGTGGCGCTCCCCACGCCCAAGTCCGTCCAGGCCGCGTCGGCCGGCGCGGTGGATGGATGCTCGAGCCGGAGGATTCCCTCCGTGTTCGCGGCCACGTAGAGATTGCCGCCGAGCGCCAGGATTTCCTCGGGCTTGGCGGGAGCGCCGCGGCCGTTGAACAGCGTGGCCGAGCCGTCGGTCGTGCACCGATACACGCCGACTCCCTCGATGGCCGCATACAGGAACCCGTTGTCGAGCACGAGTGAGCGGACAACCTTGCCGTCCAGCGCGAGCGCGGTCCACGTCGCGCCGCCGTCCACGGACTTCCGAACGCCGGCCAGCGTCCCCAAGCACATCGTGTTGATGTTGTCCGGGGCCACCGCGATCAGTTTGCCGACCCGGCGCGGATAATTCTTGCTGTTCGCCTCGACGGCAATGTCCTGCCCCGAGTGAAGGAGCGCCCAAGTCGCGCCGTTGTCCGTCGACTTGTAGAAGCATTCGCCGCATGCCCCGTAAAGCGTGCCGGAGGCGCGATGATAGGCCAGAGAGACAACGCCCCGGCTGCCCGGCGCACGGATGATGCCCCTCGAGGATTGAAACCACGTCTCGCCGCCGTCGAGGGAGCGCTGGAAGCCGCCGACGTCGCCGCCGGCCACCATCGTCCCGCCGCCGGCTTTGACGATCGCGTTCACTTGCCCGCCGCCGTGCAGGCCGGAGGGATGCGACGGCCCGCGCGGTCGCGCATGCCTCTTGGCGTTCCACGCGGTGGCGCCCGCGGCGTCGACGGCCCCGACTTCAAATTCATAGGACTGGAAATTGTTCAGCCCCGTCACGGTATACGAGGACGAGCTTGCCGGGAGATTCGCGATCTCGGTCCACGACTCCGAGGAATTGGACGTCCGGTAGCGCAGGCAGTAGCTGACGCCGGCGCCGCCGGCGGGGAGCCAATTCAGCGTCATTTGCCGGTCCCCCGGAACGGTCGCCGGGTCAGCCCACGGCGGGGCATCCGGCGCGGCCGCCCGCGCCAGGCCGGCTGAAAGAGTCGCCACGGCGATGGCAAGCAATAACAGCGTTTCTGGCGCCGATGGGAAATGGGCGTCCAAGCGAAAAAGTGGGGGAATTCTCCGGTTCTTATTCATGGCGATTGAATATCTCCTTCCCTCGATTTTGGCGCGATGACGATCGCCGCC
>JAPLSS010000259.1 GCA_026398515.1 Candidatus Sumerlaeota bacterium
CACCACCACGCCCTGGATCGTCACGCGCTCGGGGGCGTAGAATTGCGGCTGCATCTTCTCGTTGGCCGGCTGCAGGCGAACGACCCCGCCTTCGGCGTAGAACTTCTTGACCGTGGCTTCGTGGCCGTCGATGAGCGCCACCACGGTCTCGCCGTTCTCGGCCCGCTCGCGCGCTTCGCAGATGATGTAGTCGCCGTCGGCGATCGACTCTTCGATCATCGAGTCGCCCCGGACCCGCAACACGTAGTTGTCGGGGCTGGTGACGAACTCGCGCGGCGCTTCGATCGTGGCCGTGGGGGCGTCGTCCGGGTACGTCTCGATCGGCAGGCCGGCGGCGATCTCGCCCATCAGCCGCAAGGCCGGCCCCTCGCCGGCGAACATCGGCACGCTCTCCAGTTCGATCGAGCGGCTGCGGT
This sequence comes from Candidatus Sumerlaeota bacterium, assembly GCA_026398515.1. Lineage (GTDB taxonomy): Bacteria > Sumerlaeota > Sumerlaeia > JAPLSS01 > JAPLSS01 > JAPLSS01. The sequence goes on from JAPLSS010000259.1 coordinate 417, forward strand.
TCGGCAGGCGACGCATGACGCCTTTGATCTGCAAATTGGTCAGGTGTTTATGCACCGTGGCCAGCGACGAAAGCTTCAAGCCTTTGCCGATTTCCTCGAGGCTGGGGCTGTAGCCATGCTCGCGGATAAAAGACTCGATGTAGTCGAGAACCTGCTTCTGCCGTTTGGTCAAATACATGTCGTCCGACCTCCTCGGGCGGAGGGAATGGCCGCTGTCAAGATTCACTCTCGAAGCCCTAGTAGGCGCCCGCAGGCGCTTCCAGGCTTCTATTTCGCCCTTTATTTGCCACGAAGGTAAGACGAATGTCAACAGATTTTTCTTTTCTTTCGCTCAATCTTCCAACGCCAACCGCCCCATCTGCGGCTCGTAGAAGTAACCTGACATCGACGAGGCCGCGCCCAAACGGTATTGCCGGTTCGTCAGCAGGCAGAGCCGACGCGTCGAGGCCGGGATGTTGGTCGAATAGATGCGCAGCTCGCCCTTGAGCGACGTGACGACCTCCTCGCGCCAGTCGCCGAAGAAGTCGCCGATCGCCAACACCTTCCCCTCGATCTTGTCCAGCGCCGGGCCGTTGTAGTCGCTGATCTCGCCCTTGATCAGCAGTTCCTTCTGGGGATCGGCGTCCCACCACAGGCAGTTGGGGCTGGTTCCGCCCATTTTGTCCTGGTTGAGGAGCGTGCCGTCGGCGGCGTAGAGCCAGTGATTGGCGCCGTCCTGCTGCGCCGCATGAAACTCGATCCCTTCGTGCTGGGGGTCGATGTCGCCGGCCATGCCTTTGCCATGCACGTGCTTGGTCGGCCCTTCGTAGGCCCAGAGGATTTCGCCAGTGCGGGCGTCGACCTGGCAGACTCCGCGCTCCTTCGCCTTCTCCAGGCCGTAGTAGACTTCCAATCCCGGCCGGCGCGGGTTCATGTCGTTGACGAACAGGCAATCGGGATGGCCGAATTTGCAGTTCCACAGCGGCTTGCCGTTGTCGTCGAGACAGGCCGCGCCGAAGACGATCTCGTCGCGTCCGTCCTCATCGACGTCGGCGGTTTCGATCTTGTGCGCGCCCTGGCCCTTGTACGATTCGTATTCGCCGGCCGATTCCCAGCTCCAGATCGGCTTCAACTCCGCGTCCAGCGCCAGCATCCTGATCAAACCGTACGTGCCGCGCTCGACGAGGAGCGCCGGATGCTTGCCGTCGAGATACGCCAGCGACAGGAAGTTGCGGCAGTAGCGGTTGTAGTCGTCGAACCCGTCGCGGCTGGGCCAGGGGATTTTGGCCAGCGGCTTGCCGGTGGCGCCGTCGAGTTTCACGAGCCATTCCGGGCCGGCGGTCACGTGGCCGGTTCCGTCGCGCGGGTCGCCTTCGCCCGCTTTGCAATAGACCTCCGCCTTGCCGTCGCCGTCGAGGTCGTAGGCGACCGCCGGCGAATACCACGTTCCTTCCTCGATCGACCAGCCCATGTCGTGGCGCCACAGCATCGTCCCGTCCAGGCGCCAGGCTTCGATCTTGTAGGTGTCCTGGCTGAGCTTCCAGTAGCCCGGCTTCTGGTATGGGTCGACGTTGAAGTTCGGCTGTTTGAGGACGATCTCCAACTGCCCGTCACCATCAAGGTCCGCCACTGTGGCCATGTACGCCTGGTAGTCGCCCTGCAATCGAATCGAGCGATACGGCCGCACGCCCTCGGCGGGGACAACCGCTTTCGCGGTCTCGCCAGTCTCCCGTCCGTCGATCACCGGAACGATTTCGTACGCCAGTCCGCCGGGGTCCTTGGCCGCGGCATCGACGAAATCCGTCGTCCGCGTCAACGGCTCGGCGGTCAGTTGTTCGCGTCCGTTCCCCGCCCCGCCAGAGCGGTATACATGGAACCCCACATTCTTCGGATCCTGAAGCAACAAACGCCAATTGAGGTACACGCCTCCGCCGCGCCCCGGCGCGATGGTCAGCCCGCGGTCCAACCGTTCCATGGCCGTCCCCTTTCCCATCGAGAAGATCGTCACGATCGCGAGCAGTGCGATTCGAACAATTGCCGAATGACGCATTGCCCCCGCGGTCGTGTTCCCCACGTCTGCCTCCGATCATTCCACCGCAGCCTAGCCGGCCAATCAGCAATCGGCAATCGCCAGTTTTCCCTTGCCTTCTTGCGGCCTTCGCCCCAGCTTTCCGCTCATTCTTCGTCGCCTGTCAAGGAGGCCGAACCGATGAGTCCGCTGCAAACGAAACGCATCGCCGCCCCGGGTCTGCACCGCATCTGCAAGCCGCGCTCAGGCGGACTGGAGTATCTGTCGTTCGCGCTGATGAACCTGGAGGCGGGAGGGTCGCTGACGTGGGAGACCAAGGGCATGGAGTCGGCGCTGGTGCTGCTCGAGGGCGAGGTCGAGATGTCCGGCGCGGGCCTGACCTTCACCGCCTCGCGCAAGAACGTATTCGAAGAGAACCCGTGGACCCTGTATCTACCGCCGGGCGCGAAGGCGACGGTCAAGGCGTTTTCCAAGGCGCAGGTGGCGGTCTGCTCGTCGCGCGCCTCGCAAACCCAGAAGGCGTTTGCGGTCCCGCCGAACGAGGTGAAAGTCGAGATGCGCGGCAAGGGCAACTTCCTGCGCAAGGTCTGCGACATCATCGACCCCTCGCGCGACGTGAACCATCTGCTGCTCGGCGAGACGTTCAACGGCCCCGGCAACTGGTCGAGCTACCCGCCTCACCGCCACGACGTGCAGAACCCGCCAGAAGAGGTGAACCTGGAGGAGATCTACTTTTTCAAAACGCAGCCCGAGCAGGGCTTCGGCCTGATGCGCATTTACACGGACGACCGCCGGCTCGACCAGCCGCTGGTGATCGAGAACGACGACACGGTGGAAATCGCCGAGGGCTATCATCCCGTGGTCGCGGCCGGCGGCTATCAGCTCTATTACCTGTGGATGTTGGCGGGCCCCGGACGCCAGTTGATCCCGCGCGACGACCCGGCGCATGCGTGGGTGAAGAAACTGTAGGTTCGTAGCGCCACCTTCAGGCCGTGTGAGTCCCATAGGCCACAGAGGTCCTATACGACCTGAAGGCCGCACGACGAACCGGAGGAGTCTTCCTTTCAAGCGCTCCGACATGTCTCTTTCCTTTGATGCGCTGATCCTTTCCCCCGACAAACCCGCGCCGCTTTGGCGCGACCGATGGGCCTGGGCGCTGCTGGCCCTCGCGCTGGCGATTCAGGCCTGGGCGCAAGTCGCGATTCTGCGCGAAACGGGCGGGCGGTTCGGCGCGCCGCTGGACGACACGTTCATTCATCTCAACTTCGCCCGCAGCCTGATGCGCGGCCAGGGGTTCTGCGTCAATCCAGGCCAGCCGGTCCCGGGCTCCACCTCGCCGGCGTGGGTCGTCCTGATCGCGGCCACGGCGATGTCGGAGCGCTGGCTGCTGGGCGCGGCCATCGCGTGGAGCATCGCGTTCTATGCGGCGATAGGGCTGGCGCTCTATCATCTGGCGCGCAAACTGGAGTTGTCATCTTGGGCGGCCTTCTTCGCTGCGGCGATGACGCTGGCCTGCGGGCGGATCCTCTGGGCGGGGGCGCTGGGCATGGAGCCGACCGCGTTCGCCTTCTTCTCGCTGGTCGGAGTGGAAAGCCACTTGAACGACCGGCGGCGCGGAAGCCCGGGGCCGCTGACCGCGTTGCTGCTCGGCGTGGCCGCCGGGTTCCGCCCGGAAGGGTACCTCCTGTACGCCATCGCCGTGCTCGACCACGCGATCGCCTACGACCCGGCCACCCGCCTGTTTCGTCTGACGTTTCGTCCGTTCTTCACCCGACGCGCCATCGCCTCGGCGGCGATTTTCGTTCTGTTGATCGCGCCGTACATGGCGTTTTGCCTGTCCGCCTCCGGTCATTTGCTTCCAAACACCTATTATATCAAGCGCTGCTCGAGCTTGCGGATTTACGCTGATATCTATTTGCGTCTCGTGGGCGAGTTCTTCTTCGGCGGTCCGTTGGGCGCGTTCTTCGCGTTCGCGCCGCTGGGCGCCGTGGGCCAGATGCGCCTGTCGTACACGGGCGCCGACGGCCGATGGGAGGCCCTCCGCCGCGCCCGGATCCTGTGGCTATGGCCGCTGGGCTTCGTCGCCATCCTGGGC
>JAPLSS010000378.1 GCA_026398515.1 Candidatus Sumerlaeota bacterium
ATGGGGGGTTTTTGGGTGGGGTGGGCTGCAAACCAACGCCACGCAAAACGCCCCCTTGGCGAGAAATCCGGGCTATGGCCGCGGCGTCTCATCGCGCAGGCGAACGATGCGATGATTGCGATCGTATAGGATGGACGGAAGGCGCAGCAGAGTGGTCGCGTAGACGCGGAAGAGCGTCGCGACGTAGCCGCGCGTCCTCCAGCGCGCGCCCGAGAGCAGCCAGGAACCCTCGCGCCGGAGCGCCCGGAGAATCTCTCGCCCCGAGAAGTTCTTCAGCATGAACCGCAGACGCCCCCGATTGTAGCGATAGTTGAACCGGGGGCTGAAGCGAACCTGCGTCTTCGATTCCAGGTGGCGCAGCGTGGCGCGAGGGGCCGTGATCACGCGCCAGCCCGCCTTGCGCGCCCGCACGCACAATTCCACCTCCTCAAAATAGATGGGGAAATACTGCGGATCGAGGAGGCCGATCCGCCGAAACACGTCGCGGCGAACCGCCATGCAGCAGCCCGACACATAGTCGACGTCGCGCGGCGCGTCGTGCTGCCCGCGGTCGATTTCCTCGTAGCCGATGTGGCGCGTCAACGCGTTCGCCGCGATCTCCCCGCCGGCGTGCTGGAGCGTCCGTCCGTCGGGATAGTAGATTTTCGCGCCGACCACGCCGATGGCCGGATCGTCGAGGAGGGGCCGCGCCAGTTCGACCAGCAGATCGGGAGCGCAGATCGTATCGTCGTTCAACAGGACGACGATCTCGCCGCGACTGGCCTGAATGCCGACGTTGGCGCCGCCGGCGAAGCCGAGGTTCCTGGGCAGGTGGATGAGGCGCGCCTGGGGGAACCGCTCGCCGACGAGGCGCGCCGTCGAATCCGTCGAGCCGTTGTCGACGACCAGGATCTCGAATCGGGGGCCTTCGTTCGCCAGGAGAGAGCGCAGACAGCCGTCGATCACGTCCGCGCCGTTCAGCGTGATGATGATCACGGAAATGAGGCGCGGCTGCGGCATGGGCGCGACTATCGGGCGCGCCGCGGGGGCCTGTCAAGAGTGGCGCGGGCTTTCCCGCCGGCGCTCCGGCGGCTTTCGCGCTCGCGCTCATGATCGGTCGTTTCAGGCGGTGGAACGACCGATCACCAGCGCGAGCGCGAGAATTACCCATCCTCGCAGGGGTCCCCTCTATCGCGCCGGCGCCCATCGCTTCTCTCTTGCGGCTGCAATCCTAACAAGGCCAAAATAAGCGGAGGACGGCCCCAGATCGCTTTAAGGCGTGCGATGGATCGAACGAGCCTGACATACAAGCGCGTCACCTGGCTGCGCTTCACCATCGGCATGGCCGTGTTTCTGCCCCTGCTGGCGTTTCTGCTGGCCCTGCGGTTTGGCCTGATCCGGAACTACGAGGTGACGTCGTCCTCGATGGCGCCAACCCTTCAGGTCGGCGATCGGGTCTTTATGGACAGGGAGAGCGCGAACAAACTGGCGCGGCGCGACGTGATCGTGCTGGCCAATCCCAAGGCCACGGGCGAACTGCTGACGAAGCGGGTGATCGGGCTGCCCGGCGACACGATTGAAGTCCGCCACGGCTATCTTTACGTCGACGGGCAAGAGCAGATCGAGATGTACATCAGCCCCGAGAACCGGCGGATCGACACGCCAGACCGGACGGTGGCGCTGGATAAGGATCATCTGTTCGTCCTGGGCGACAACCGCAATTCCAGTTACGACAGCCTGGAGTTCGGCCCGGCGCCGCTTTCCTCCGTGCGCGGCAAACTGACCTGGATCTACTGGCCGCCATCCCGTGTTGGAGGCGTGCGGTGAACGAGCATCCCGCGCGAAAACGACGCCGTCCGACGCCGCAGCCGGTGGAGGCGCGCCCCGACGAGCCCACGGCCGAGGAGGCGATCCGCGACGGCCTGCGCGCGCTCGACCGGCAGGAGTTCGACGAGGCCACGCGCCTGTTCAAACTGGCGCTGGCCAAGGCGCCGTTCCGCGCCGACGTCAAGGAACTGCTGGCGCTGTCGCTGGAGCGCCGGTCGCATCGCGGCGAGCAACCGGCGGCCGACACCCCGAAGTTCACCCCCGTGCGCGCCGCGACCGCCGCGGCCTGGTCCGCCCCGCGGCGCGCCTCCTCGTGGGCGCTGGGACGGCGGCTGTTCGCGCCGGTGGTGGCCGTGGTCGTCGTCATCGTGGTCTTCCTCGGCGCCCGGCAGGTTCGCCACTGGCGCGCCCAGCCGCCGCCGCCCAGCCGGCCGGTCGTGGAGAGCGCCGACGTGGTGCGGACGGTCGACGACGCACGCGATTATGCGCGGTCGGGCCGCTACGACGAGGCGATTCGCGCGTTGGAGGACGCGCTGCGCCGCTCGCCCGCCGCGCCCGAGCCGATTCGCCAGTTGGAGGCCGAGTATCGAAACCAGCAAGGAGTGATCATGCGCGAGAAGTCCGACTACGCCTCGGCCATCGGCTACTTCCGCCAGGCCCTGGAACTCGCGCCGGACAACGCCGAGTACTTGTATGACCTGGCCATGGCGCTTCACCTGCGCGGCCGGCAGGTCAACCTGACCGATAAGGCCAAGTCCGAGGAATACGAAACCGAGGCGCGCCAGCGGTTCGAGGCGTCGCTGAGAATCATCCCGAACGGCTTGGACGCCTTGCATGGGCTGTCGCGCGCGCAATTGGCGTTGGGCGACAACCAGGGCGTGGCGGCCACCTGCCGGCGCATTTTGGAGATCGCCCCGCCCGCCAGCCGCGAAGCCCAGGCGGCCCGCCAGCAGTTGCTGGACCTTGGACTGACCGCCGAGGCGCAGGCCGGCAGCCGCGCCAGCGCCCCGGCGGAGAAGTGAACCCAAGATTCCCGAGGCCGCAAGGCGGTTGCGATGGCCCTCCTGATTCGCCTCGCCGACGAACGCGATGTCGATGCCATTGTCGCGGTGGATTCCCTCGCCCCGCGCGATCGGTCCCGCCGGGAGTTCATCCGGCGATCCGTCGCCGCGAATCTTTGCTACGTCGCCGGCGAGGAGAACTCGGTTCTCGGTTACGGGATTTTGGAATGTTCATTTTTCGGAAACGGGTTCATTTCGATGGTGTTCGTGGCCGAAACGGCGCGCCGCCGCGGCGTGGGAACCGCCCTGATGCGGCGCCTGGAGGCCGCCTGCCCCACCCCGAAGCTCTTCACCTCGACCAACTTGTCCAATCGACCGATGCAATCGCTCCTGGCCAAACTGGGCTATGCCCTCAGCGGCGTGATCCATAATCTTGATGAAGACGATCCGGAATTGGTCTACTATAAAAGACTGACGCAGCCAGGAGGGCGCGGCGGCGCGGGGAACGATGAGCCATAGCGACCACAGAGCGGCCATGGCGCGCGGGAACGAGGAGTTCGGCCCGGCGCGCCGCCATGGGGCGCGCGCCTATTGCAGCCGGGCGGCCAATCTCGCGCTGGCCGCCGTCGACGCGCTGGCGCCGCGCTCTCGTTTGCGTTCGCGGCCGTTTCAGTTCCACATCGAATACAACGACTACTGCAACCTGCATTGCATTCACTGCCCGCGCGAGAATCCCGACATTCCGCGCTCGACGGGGCAGTGGACGCTGGAGATGCTCGAGCGGATCCGGCCGTGGCTGCCATCGGCGGCGTTTGTCGGCATCGCCGGCCTCGGCGAGCCGTTCCTCTCCAAGACGCTTCCCGAGTTTCTGGAGCGGATTATCGAAGCCGGCCCCGCCCCGTCGATCATCACCAACGGAACGCTCCTCACGCCGCAGCGGGCCGAGCGCCTGGTCGGCCTGGGGCCGATGATCATCAACGTCTCGATCGACGGCGCCACGCGCGAGACCTTTGAGCAAGTGCGCCGCGGCGCTTCGTTCGATGAGGTCGTCGGAAACCTGGCCGCTCTGCGCGAGATCAAGGAGCGCCGCCGCTCGCCGTTCCCTCTGGTCCAGATCTTCTGGTGCATTCTCAAGGAGAACCTCGGCGAGGAGGAACGGCTGGCCGAGCTGGCGAGGCGTGCCGGGGTCGCGAGCGTCTGGATTCAGCCGGCGTACGATTACGGCGTTCCCGCCGGCCGCGGGGTCGGGTTGGTCTCCAACGAAGAGGCCGAGCAGGCCGTGGCGCGCCTGCGCGCCGCCGCGGCGCCGAAGGGGATTCCGATCGTCTATACGCCGCTCAACGCGCTGCCATGGACGGACAACGGCCGGGGGCGCTGGTTCTGCCCGAACCTGTGGAAGACTCTCCATTTCGACCCGCACGGCAACATGCGCGTCTGCTGCATGGGCGAGTTCCAACTCGTCGGCAACGTCATGGAAAAGCCGCTGGACGAATTGTGGAACGCCCCGGCGATGGTCGCCCTGCGCCGCGCCGCCCTCCGCGGCGCCCCGCCGCCGCCCTGCCGCGCCTGCTACCTGCTCCAGCGGTACACCCGCCGCGCCGCCGCCGCGCAGATCAAGCCGCTGTGGGACACGCTGCGGCATCCGACGTAGCGCCCGGCTGACCGGTCGGAGGCCGTGGGCGACCGATTCTCTGCACCAGCGCCTCGAACTCCCCGAATCCTTGTTCACACCACCGCGATTTCCTTCGGCGACGCGGTGAGGACTTCGCAGCCGTCGCGGCGGACGACGACGACGTCTTCGATGCGAATGCCGCCCCAGCCCGGCAGGTAGATCCCCGGCTCGACTGTGACGACCATCCCCGAACGCAGCACGGCGTCGCTGCGGGCGTTGACGGCAGGCGCTTCGTGAATCTCCAGCCCCAAGCCGTGGCCCGTGCCGTGGCCGAACGCCTTGCTGTAACCCTTGCGCCACATCCATCTCCGCGCCTTGGCATCGACGTCCTTGGCCTTGACCCCGTCGCGAATGGCGTCAATGGCGCGGCGCTGGGCCTCCAGGACGATCTGGTGAATGGCGCGCGCCGTGGGCGTCGGGCGGCCGACGGAGAAGACGCGGCTGAGGTCCGAGCAATAGCCGTCGAGGATCAAGCCGGTGTCGATCTGAACGATGTCGCCGCGGCGA
>JAPLSS010000350.1 GCA_026398515.1 Candidatus Sumerlaeota bacterium
CGAGGAAAGACACCGGGCTTGCGGACGTTCAGGCCGTGTATTCCGGGCCGGAGGGGGAGCTCTGGGAACTGGTCATGGGGCAACAAATCCACATCGGGGGTTTTCAATCCTCGATGGCGCTGGCGGAGCGGGCGGGTATCGGGACGGGAATGCGCGGGGTGGACCTGTGTTGCTGCAACGGCGCGGGGATGCGCTTCCTGGTGCGGTTCAGGGACGTGGCGGGGATGACGGGCGTGGACGCGACGCGGAAGGTGGTGGAGCTGGGGCGGCGGCGGTGCGAGGAAGAGGGGCTGGCGGACCGGATCGAGTTCGTGCTGGCGGACGTGTGTGAGAGCGGCCTGCCTTCCGGTTGGGCCGACTTCGTGTGGGGCGAGGACGCCTGGTGCTATGTCTTCGATAAGCAGCGGCTGATCGTCGAGGCCGCGCGCCTGGTCAAGCCGGGCGGGGTCGTCGCCTTCACCGATTGGATCGTCGGCCACGCCGGTTTATCCAAGCAGGAGTCGCAACGCTTCTGCGGGTTCATGAAGTTCCCGAACGTGGAGAGTTTGCATGGCTACCGCGCGATGCTCATGAATCAGGGATGCGAAATTGAAGCGGCGCAAAACACCGGCCGCTTTCCGCGTTACATGGATCTCTATCTGAATATGCTGGACATGCAGTTGAAAGGCGACGCATTGAAGATCCTGGGATTCGACATGGCCGCTTACGAGGGGCTGGTTCACGAAATGATGTTTATGCGCGACCTCGCCCACGCTGGAAAAATCGTGCAGGGGATTTTCGTCGCGCGAAAAAAGAAGCGAGAATGAATCCTTCGCCGTGTTGCCAAAGCGGAGCCAGTTCCGCCGATGGGCCGTTGACGTGGTTTGCCGCCAATCTGCAGCGCTGCCATGAATACGCCTGCGCGCAACGCGCGGCGGGGCGGCGCATCGTCGGCATCCTGTGCGAGTACACCCCGCGCGAGTTGATCATGGCCGCCGGCGGCGTGCCCGTCTGCCTGTGCGGCGGGTCGCTGAAGACCATCCCCGCCGCCGAAGAGCATCTGCCTTCGAACCTCTGCCCGCTGATCAAGTCCACCTTCGGCTATCACGTGCTGCGGTCGAACCCGTTTCTCGAAATGGCCGAGCTCGTCGTGGGCGAAACGACCTGCGACGGCAAGAAGAAGATGTATGAGCTCATGGGCGAGACGCGGCCCATGTGCGTGCTGGAGCTCCCCCAGAAGGAAGACAGCCCGGAAGCGCTGGAGCATTGGACGCGCGAGCTGCGGCAATTTCGGAGCGAATTGGAGCGGCGCTTTGGCGTCGAGATCACCGACGCGAAGATCCGCGAAGCCATCGCCGTGATGAATCGCGAACGGGAACTTCGGCGGCGCCTGGCCGCGCTGATGAAGCAGGAGGCCCCGCCGCTGACCGGCCGCCAACTGCTGGAGCTGAAGAGCAGCATCTCCTGCATTCCCGCGGATTTCGAGCAGTATGAGCGGGCGCTGGAGGCGTTTGGGCAGGATGGACGGAGTGGACGGGGTGGACAGGGAGGCGCGTCGCGCGTGCGCGTGCTGATGACGGGCGTGCCGGTGGTGCGCGGCGCGGAGCGCGTGGTCGATCTCATTGAAAGCCAGGGCGGCCTGGTGGTGTGCATGGAGAACTGCACGGGGCTGAAGCCGATTCTCGAAGACGTCGACGCGGACGCCCCGGACCCCATCCGGGCGTTGGCGGAGAAGTATTTTCACCTGCCATGCTCGGTGAAGACGGAGAACAAGGCGCGCTTCGACGTGCTGCGGCAACTGGCCGCGGAGTACCGGCCGCAGTGCGTGATCGAGTTGATCTGGCAGGCCTGCCTGACGTACGACGTGGAATCGCGGCGGGTCGAGCGGTTCGTGCAAAACGAACTCGGACTTCCGTATCTCCGCATCCAGACCGATTACTCGCCTTCGGATTCGGCGCGCCTGTCCGTGCGCATTGAAGCGCTGTTCGAGACGGTCCGCGCCGCCGCGCAGGCCTCGGCAAGGTCCCAGAGCTAGTGGAACGGGTCGGCTACAGTTCCCCTTTCGTGCCGGCGGAATGGATTCGCGCGCACGGGTTCCGGCCCAGCCGCATTCCGCCCTCGCCCTCGTCGGCGGACGGTTTCGACATTCCGCGGGCCGGCGCCTGTCCCTACGCGCGAGCCTTTGTTCAGCACGTGGGCGAGGACGAAACCATCCGCGTCGCGGTGATGACGACCACGTGCGATCAGATGCGCCGCATGGCCGACGTCCTGGCGCGGCGCGTCAAAATGCCGGTCTTCCTGATGCACGTGCCCGCAACCTGGGAGACGCGCGAAGCCGGCCGGTTCTACAAGAAGGAACTCAAACGTCTGGGGACGTTTCTGGCGGACCTCGGCGGACGGACGCCGACCGAGACCGCAATCGCCCAAGCCGCGCGGAAGTACGATGACGCCCGCTCGGCCTTGCGCGCCCTGGCGGCTGTTCTTCCGGCGCGCCGCTTCGCCCAGGCGTTGGCCGACTTTCACGAGCGGGGCGCGGCGGATTGCCGGCTCACCCCCAATTCCCACCACATCAAGTTGTCGCGGTTGCAGGGAGCCCGGCATTTCGAGGTCTTCGACTGGATCGAGCAGGCGGGCGGACGAGTGGCGCTCAACGCGACCGAGAGCGGCGAGCGCACGCTGCCGGCGCCGCTCGATCGCCGGCGGTTGAACCGCGATCCGCTGGAGGCGCTGGTCGAGGCGTACTTCGGCGCCATCCCCGACGCCTTCCGCCGTCCCGACAGCCGGCTGCACGAATGGCTGCAAAAGGAGTTCGCCGAACGCGCGATCCGCGGCGTGGTATTCGTGCAACACACGTGGTGCGACCTGTGGCGCGCCGCGGCCCCGCGCATTCGCGAATGGAGCGGACTGCCGATGGCGACGGTCGAGATCGGCGACGGCGGCGAACTCAACGGCCATTCCGCCTCCCGCATTCAAGCGCTCCTGGAGGCGATCCGATGAGCGGCCTCCCGCGCGGCATCACGTTGGACGAATGGGACGCGCGCTACGCGGAACTGCGCCGCCGGGGAATGCGCGAACCCTGGTACGGCGGGCCGCTGCGCCGTCACGCCGAGGAGGGCGACACGCGGCTCGAGCGGCTGCGCTTCGACGATTCGCCGGCGGCGCTCCGGCTGTGGAATTTCCTACTGACGGAGGGGGACCGGCTGCGCGAGGCGCGCGAGGCGGGGAAGAAGATCGTCGGCGCGATGAAGGATCTGGGCACGGTCCCGGTCATGGCGTTCTCCTTCCCAAACCTCGTGGCGTTCTATCCCGACGGGGCGTGGTGGACTCCGTGCCTGAAGGAGCGCCGCGGCGACGACCTGGAGATCGCCGATTCGCTCGGCATCGACGAATCGTTCTGCCCGGTGCGCGCGATGCTGGGGGCGTTCGTCACTGGCGCGCGTTTTCCGATTCCCGATTTGCTGACATGCAGCGTCGGCGCCACCTGCGACGACTTCTCTGCCATCGCGCAACGACTGGAGAGCCTGGGCTGGCCCATCATGTGGTGGGAAATCCCGACGCGACAGGTCGGTTCGCTCGAAACGGCGCTGGACCTGCCCGGGGGATTCCGCGCGCGGCGCGAGCAGATCCAATACGTTCAGTCCGAGCTGGGGCAGGTGCGCGCGGCGTTGGAGGAGCTGGCGGGGAGGCGGCTGACCGACAAGGCGCTGGCGGCGGGCATTCACGCGTCCAACGGCATCCGTGGCAAACTGGCCGATCTGCGGGAATGCGTTTTCAGCAGCGATCCGTGTCCGTTTCCCGCGCTGGAGATGTCGATCGCCGAGATGCTGGCGATCCATTT
>JAPLSS010000069.1 GCA_026398515.1 Candidatus Sumerlaeota bacterium
ATGGCGACGCGATGCCCGCCGCGCAGGTAATAGGCCGCGGCGTTCGAGCCGATGAATCCGGCGCCTCCAAAGATGGCGATGTGAAGCGGCTTCTCGGACATCACGGGTTCCGATTGTCGGACGGCCCACGCCGAAGTAAAGACATTTTCGATTCTTGATTCCGAGCAGAGCGCCGTGCCTTACCGATCGCGGCATAAGCAATGCAACGCCGCGCTCCGGAAAGTCGGCGAGGATCTCGTCCACGGACATTCCGGCCGCCAGGCGCTCCAGCACATCAACGATGGTGATTCGCATCTCGCGAATGCATGGCTTGCCGCTGCGCTTGCCAGGGTCGATAGTGATGATCTGACGGCAATCCATGCCATGAATTCATCCCTTGCGGCCTAGAAATGTCAATCATCCGAATCGCCGCGCGAAAGAGCGGCGTCGCGGGCGACAAAGGCGGAATAATGGTTGCGCCTCTTTCGGCGAATCACTAGCCTGCTTTCCAGCCATCCCGCCGCGATTGGCTGTTCAGTGGAATTTCCTGGCGATCGGAGGGCGCTTCTCGTGCGTTCCGCGCGCGCGACGAGGCCCGTCTTCCGCTCGCCGCCAGACCATGTCAGGGAGACCGGGCACATGCTCAACATCGCCATCGTCGGCATGGGCGGCATCGGCAACGTCCATGCCCGCTGTTACCAGAAAATCCCCAACGTCAAGCTCGTCGCTTGTTGCGACATCATCAAGGAGAAGGCCGACAAGGCCGCCAAGGACTACGGCGCCCAGGCCTTCTACAGCGTCCAGGAGATGCTCCAGAGCGGCCTCGCCATCGACGCCGCCAGCATGTGCACCAGAGGCGAGGAGAACGGCAGCGACCACTTCAAGCCGACCATGGAACTGCTCGAAGCCGGCATGCCGACTCTGGGCGAGAAGCCAATCTCGAACAAACTCGACGAGGCGCGCCAGATGGTCGCCCTGGGCCAGAAGAAGAACGTCCCCTACGCCATCAACCTGAACCACCGCTTCACCCCGGCGGCCAAACGCGCCAAGGAATGGCTCGAAGCCGGCCGCCTCGGCGAACTCAACATTCTCAACCTCACCATGTGGATCAACAACCGGGCGGAAACCAGCCCCCACTTCCACATGCGCGCGCTGCACCCGCACTCGTTCGACATTTGCCGCTACTTCGCCGGCGACGTGGCCAAGGTCCAGGCCTTCTTCAAAAAGGGCAAGGGGCGCAAGATTTGGTCCAACGTCCAGGTCAACCTCCTGTTCAAGAACGGCGTGATCGGCCACCTGACCGGCAGTTACGACGCCGGCGGCAGCTACGGCCTGGAGACGCTGGAACTGGTCGGCTCCGACGGGCGCGTCGTCATCAAGGAAGCGTGCCAGGACCTGCAATTCTACCCGCGCCGTTCCGTCGAGATGGAAAGCTTCAAGAATCTCGGCGGCATGACCGAGTTCAGCCAGACCTTCGGCTCGCGCATCGCCGCCTGGGTCGCGGATCTGGAGAAGAAGACGCCGCCCGACCAGATCGACGGCAAGGCCGAGGACGGGTTGAAGGTGCAGACGATCATCGAGGCCTGCATTGAGTCGTGGGACAAGGGAACGATTGTGGAGTTGTGAGAAGAATCTGTCAGCGATCAGCGGTCAGCGGTCAGCGGTCAATCGTGGGACAAGGGAATGAATGGGGAGTTGTGACCATTGCGTTTTGTCACAACCCCGTTAGGGGTTGAATATGAATAGCCGTGGGCGCCAGCCCACGGAAGCGGAGTTGCCATCGCACGACCCTGGAGGGGTCGAACTCAGGTCGGCCGCGGCAGGTTTGACCCCTTCAGGGTCATGACGTTTTCCTCGTCTTTCCGTGGGCTGGCGCCCACGGCTACTCATATGATTCCCCTTCGGGGAATAAGGCGACGCTAAGGCCCTATTTCGCAAAGGCTACGATGAGAAGGAGCCATCGCCATGAAACTCGGACTGAACTCCGTTCTGTTCGGCAAGCACGACATGGACACCGCGTTTAAGTGGACCAAGGTCTGCGGCTACGACGCCATCGAGATTTCGGCCATCGACGGCATGAGCCAGCACCTTGTGCTCGCCCGCTGGCGCGAATTGGTAGCCCCGATCAAGGAACTTGTGAAGAAGTACGAACTGCCGGTCCAGGCCATGGAGCAGCCCAAGCAAGACCCCAAGATCATGGAAGAAGCCTGCCGCGCCGCCGTCGAGATCGGCATTCCGGTCATCAACTGCGGCCCCGGCGGCAAGAGCGACGACGAGGCTTCGTTGCAGCAGACGATCGATTCGCTCGGCAAACTGTCGGACATGGCCCAGCGCTACGGGGTGACCCTGTGCGTCAAGGCTCACGTCGGCGCCGCGATGTACAACACGCCGACAACCTTGCGGGTTCTTAACGCGATCACCTCGCCGGCG
>JAPLSS010000709.1 GCA_026398515.1 Candidatus Sumerlaeota bacterium
GGCCAACCTTGGTCCGCGAAATCGAGGCGTGGCAGTCCGACCGCAACAACCGGGCGAGCAAGGTCCGCTGGCAGTTTACGACCAAGGATGCCCGAGTGAAATTGCGCAGGCTCTACCCATCATTATGAGATGGTCAGACCAGTAGGGCGCCGCGCCGTCGTCGTCCGCCTCGATGCCCCCGCCCGTTATCCCCCGCGTCATGACTCTCCCCATTCCACTCAAGACAGCGCCCATGCCTTCTCCTCCGCTCACGAGGCCATTGTCGTATCGCTGGCTTTCTACGCGACATTCGTTGTCTTGTCTAGGAGCGGCGCCAGGAATCGCCGGCTGGGAAGCGGCACAGACAGTCTTGTCTGTGCATTGAATTATCTCCGGCGGGAATGCACAGATAAGACTGTCTGTGCCACATAAGCCGCTCTCTTTTCCGAATCCGGCAGAAGATGCGCGTCAACGGGAAGGCTTTCGTGGCGTGGGCCGGCCGCCAACGGCGCGAACTTCGTCGTAGTTGAACCATAGCTGACGCAGGGGATTCTTCTGTTCGTAGCGCGCTGAGGTGCATCGCCTATAGAGACTCCTTCCTACGGAAGCCGGTTCAGGCGAATTCGCCTGGCGAGTTTGGGATCGACGGCGCCGAGGGCCACGACCGTTGTCCCCTCGCAAGGCTCGAAGCCCGGCGCATCGATCTGATAGCGGTAGTCGCCCGGCTCAAGGTCGCTGAACGAGAAGCGGGCCTCGCCGACGGCCAGACGACTCGGTGGGAGCCACGTCTTCGCCGTTTGGCGCTGCTCGCCCACCGGCCCGGTGATCGTCGCTGTCACGGTCGTTTCTTCATCGATGCCACGGCTGAGGAGTTCGACCGTGAACCCCAACTCGCCGATGGGGCGCAGGGTCATGGATATCGCGGCCACGGCATCCGGCTCGACAGTCACCATCTGGGTTTCCGGCTCGACCCGCCAGGCCTGCGCGTGGAGGCCGACGTCATATCGCCCCGGCTCGATCAGTTCGATGGTCTGAATATCGAGGCTGCCATCCAGACCGACGCCCATGCCCTCGTCCGTAGGCCGGCGGCCTTCCTGGCGCTTCTGCAGTCCGGCGTATAGATTCCTCGGACGTGCGGCGTTTGGCGGGTCATATTGCGTCGTGATCCGAATCGCCCCCAGAGCAGGCATTTCAATATCGTCCAGATCCTGGTCGGCGGCCAGGTTGTCGAGAACCAACGGCTGCGGGATGGAAATCGAGGCATTGGCCGTCTTCAGCCGATAATGCGCCGACAGCCGATATTCGCCCTGGAAGCGTCCGCTGAACGCGAAACAGCCGTCGATGATCTTGGACTCGGCCCACCGATCCGCGCCTTCGCCCTTGCCCGGCTGACGGGGTGGTTCGCTCAGGCTCAAGACCGCCTTATCGAACGCCTCTCGCAGGGCCGGGGAAACGCCGCGACCAAAGACAAACCGACCCGTCACTTGGCGCAGCGCCCCGAAGACAAAGTCGTGTCGGGTGTCGCCTTGCACGAGAACTCTTTCGGCTATATGCCTTGGCGGGGAGCCTGTCGTCGCCCCCGCGGTGTATTCTCCCGGCTTCAGGCCCGCAATCGTATAGTCTCCCTGCGCGTCGGTCGTCGCTTGCAGGCCGCGACACTCCCACAGGAAAAGCGGTGAGAGCGCAATGGCAACGCCCCGTTGAGGCTGGCCGGCTTGAAGGACCCGCCCGTGCAGCGTGCACGTCCCCGGGTCTTCGATCAGGTCGACCCGCGTCTGCTCGCCTGGGGCCAGCTGGAACGAGCGCGTCCAACGGTCCGACGCCACCCGGCCGCGGCCGGCGGGCAGTCCATCGAAGCGGAACAGGCCGGAAGAGTCGGTCTGCGCCGCGCGCTGAATCATGGTCAGATACGTGGCGCCCGCCATGCTCCTCGTTCGCCCCGCTGATGTCCCGGAGCCGGGGAGAGGCGTGGGGGCCTCGGGCTTAGGGTTGAAGACCAGTTCGACCCGCATTCCCGGTTTGGGGAACTCGTTTCTGTCATAGCAGGCACCGAAGACCGCGCCGCCGGGCTCCAGCGGGATGCACAGCCGGCCGCCCTGCTGAAATAGCGCGCGCTCTTCGGGAAGGACGATCGCCCGCTGATAGCCTTGGGCGCCGACGATCAACGCCCCCGGGGGCGCTCCGTCGTCGAGGGCAAACCGCCCTTGAGCGTCCGTTGAGGCATTCCGAACCGCGAGAGGCCCTACCGAAAGCGCAAGCGAACGATCATTCAGGTCCGGACTTCGCATCAACCGTTCAACGGCTGAAATGTCGAACGAAGGATAGTCGAATGATCTGAGGATCAACGCGATCGCGGCGCCGGCGACGGGCGCTCCGCTGTCCGCGTCCACCACGGCGCCGGCGAGCGGCGTGGACCGGATGAGGCGGAATTCCTGGATCTGGCCGGGCGAGGAGGGCTTCTCGGGCTGAAACGCGCGAGGCGCGTAGCCCCGCGCTTCGATAGTGAATCCGCCGAATCGCCGCAGTTCAAACAGACCGTCGGGGTCGTTGAACCGCACCTGGCTTTCGAACCATTGGAGGGTGAAGTCGGGGATGGGGCGTTCGCTATCGCGGTCGATGACCCGCCCGCGCATCGGCAACGCCTCCGTCAAGACGATAACGACGTCCTCGTCCACGGCAACTGTCTTCTCGACGGATTCCTTGCCCTCGGCCCCGACACTCAATTCCAGCCGTGGGCCAGCCACATAATCGAAGCGGAAACGCCCGTCCGCTTTGGTTCTCGGCATTCCGACCGGAGGCACGGGCGAGGAGCCGCCTTGTTCGGCCACCCATTCCGCCCGAATCGAGGCGTCTTCGATGGGCCGCTGCTTCGAGTCGACGACCACGCCCGCCAACCAGTGCCCCTCTCGCAGGATGAAGTCGAGTTTGACCGACGCTTCGGGAGCGCCCGGGCGTTCCGGCACAGTTCCGGCAAGGGCGTAACCCTCTTTGTGCGCCATCAGCCAACGGACTGCGTTATCCTTCGTTTCAAGATTGGCCCGGTAATGGCCATCGGACTGGGTGGCGGCCACCTCCACGGCCTGGGACAGATCGCTCGGCTCGCCCCAGAGTATACGAGCTCCGCCGACGGGCTTGCCGTCGAGGTCCGCCACGCGCCCCTCAAAGACCAACGTCGTTTTCGGCCCTTTCCCTTCGGCCCCGGACGCTTCGATTAGGTTCCCTTGGACGATGCGGGCCCTGGGGGTTGGACCGGCGACGCCCGTCAGGCGCCCGCTGAAGTCGAATGGCTCCTTCGCCCCGCCTGGCGCCGCATCCAGGGAGTGCCACGGCCCAAGGGCGAACTTCATCTCCGTGCGCGTCTGGCCGGGCGCGAAGTGGGGCTGCGCCAACTGAGTAGTAGGGCGGTTGACGGCCGACGCTTGGATCGGTAGGGGATTCGACAGACTGACCCCCTCGATCAGGACATGACCGTCCACTCCGGTGCGGAGACCGGCGGCATTCCAGATCTCCGGGTAAGAACTTGGCGGCCCGTCCGGCTCGGACAGGAGATCGACCCTGGCATTGACGGTCGGAGCGCCCGTCTCATCGACCACGAGCACGTCCACCGTCCCGCCCGGCTCCAGGTCTATGTCGCACCGAGTCTCGCCTGAACGCCTCATGCCGATTGTCGAAAGGGTCGAGGCATAGCCCTTGGC
>JAPLSS010000057.1 GCA_026398515.1 Candidatus Sumerlaeota bacterium
GGAAGACCTCGGGGTCGAACTTCAGCCCCTCCTTCACGGCGAATTCGCGCGGGACGACGTGCCAACTGCCCCAGATGCCGTTCAACTCGTCGTTGACCTGCATGAGAATCAAGCGGTCGGGATAGCGGCGCTTGAGGTCGATGGCCGCCGGGATCTTGGTCCCGATGAAGTCGATGAGGAAGGCGGTGTTGTGTTCGAGGAACATCTCGCTTTCCGGCCACACGTGGCGGAAGTCCATGGAGCGCGGATAGCCGGACTGGAGCCACAGTTGGGCTTTGGCCATCGCCTTGGATTCGGCGTCGGGGTCCTGGGCGAAGCGGACGGGGCGCGACATCAAGCCGAAGGAGGCGCCGCCGCACTGCACATCAATCTTGATGTCGCCTTCCATCGGCGAATTGGCCAGAAAGCGCCACGTTAGAGACTTCTGCTCGTCGAAGCCGAGGTTTTCGACTTTCTGGGTTGGGTCGCCTTGCACGTCGATGCCGGCGGGAACGCTCAGCCGAACCTGCGCATCGCGGGCCGGGCCGCCTTCGTTGCGCACCCAGCACTGGGCCGTCATTGGGGCGTTGAGGCCGCCGATGCGCCGCTCGGGCGCGAACGAGACAAGGCGAAGATCCGGCGGGGCGGTCGCCGCGGCGCCGAGCGCAATCGACTCGATGCGCAGTTCCGTGTCGCCGGCGCCTTCGACCCACAGCGCCATCGCCTCGATCTTCCCTTCCCACGACGCCTCTCTCGAACATCGCAGGATGTAAGTGTGCATTTGCCCGTCGGCGATCAGGCGGAACGGGAGTTCCGTGACGCCTTCGTCGCTTACGAAAACCAGGATGCCGCGTCCGCCGCCGGCGGCCGCCAGTCGAACCTCGCACAGGGGATTGGCGGCGGAATCGACCGCCAGGTTCGCGACGCGCAGCATCGAATCCTCGCCCGGGAATGCGGCGCACAGGGCGCCGTCGCGAACGGCTGCCTTCATCTCCGGGCCGGCCTGCCAGCCCCGCATGTCCTTGTCGAAGCGGAACCGGGCCTCGCGAAGCGGCGTGGGGCCCGAAGCGGCGCTTAGGTCGAAGGAGCGGCGGAGCACGTCGGCGGCGGCCAACGGGGCCGAGTAGATGCGCGCTTCATCGATCAGGCCGCGAAACCCCGCCAGTTTCTCGCCGGCCGGCGCGGTGGAGGTCAGGCCGCCGATGACGAACGGCGCATCGCCCTCCACGCGCGGGCCGGGCTTGGCGGCCGAGGCGAGCGACCGGTTCACCCACAGTTGCGCCTGCTTGCCGTCCCAGGAGGCGATGAGGCGATACCACTTGCCGGCTTCGAGGCGCGGCCCCCGTGCGCGCGGCTCCATGCCGGCGCGGTTGGCCACGAAGAATGAGATCGTCCCGCCGGCCGATTCCGGATCGACGCGCAGCATGAACTCGCCGGGCTTGCTCACGATATTCATCGCCGCGCCCGGCGGCACGTCCGACTTGATCCAGCACTCAATGGCGAAGCCTTTCGCCCCGGCCCATGACGCCGGCGGCGTAGCCGTGGCCCCGCCCTTGCCGTCCAACTTCAGCGCGTTTCCAAACCGCCCTGGAGCGATGGCGCATCCCGCGCCCGTCGCGTCCCATCCGTGCCCCGACTGGTCCTCAATGCGCTCCGCGCCTCCTTCGAACGACCACCACGCGGCCAGCGGCTCGCCGTCCGCGGCAGAAATCTGAAGCGCGGCGCAGAAACCAACCCCAAGGAGATGGAAGGAGAGAAAACGCATGTCCGGGGCCTCTCGTTTCTTGAAAATTCACCACAAAGGCACAAAGGCACGAAGACAACACTTCCTTCGTGTCTTTGTGCCTTTGTGGTCGATCTTTGGCGTTCAATCGCCATTCGGCCATCGGCAATCCTCTCCTATTCCGGCAGCGGTTGCCCCTTGGTTTCCGGCAGGAAGAGGAGGGTCACGAGCCCCACGACGAAGAACAGTCCGATAATCGTCACCGCCCATCGCAGGTCCATGTTGGGGCGCGCCTTCAGCCAGCCGAAGAAGACCATCATCACCGCGGTGCCGACGCGCCCCCCGTTGAAGCAGAATCCGGCGCCGGTGGCGCGCAGGCGCGTGGGGAACAACTCCGGGAAGTAGACGGCGAAGCCCGCGTGCATGCCCAGGGTGAAGAAGCCAAAGAGCGGCAGCAAGACCAGGAGTTGCCCGTAGCTCCGGGGCGCGAAACAGGTGACGGGAACGATCACCAGCGCCCCGAGTTGAATGAGCGCAAACGCGCGCCGCCGCCCCAGCCATCCGCACAGCGGCCCAAACATCAACAGCCCCAAGCCGCCCCCGGTGGTCTCGACGATGCCATAGGCGAACTTCGCCCTCTCGCCGGCTGCTTCCGCCGAATTGCCATGGCGGACGAGAAACTCCGTGGCCAAGTCCTGCCCCGCGATGGTGAGGCCCCAGAACGTCCCCAGGCCGACCGCGGCAAGGACCATCCCCAACAGGGCGCGCTTGCGCCAGCGCGGGTCGCCAAACAGTTCGCGGAAGCTGCCCGCCGGCGCCGCCTTGCCGGTCTCGGCGGCGGCTTCGGCCTGGGTCCACATCTCCGGCTCGCGAATGCGAGCCATCACCCACACGGTCAACAGCGCCGGCGCCACCCCCAGCGCGTAGGCATAGCGCCACTGCGCGCCGACCGCCATTCCCGCCAGCGCCGCCAGCCAGGTGCCGAAGACGCTGGTGGCGTGGAAGATCGCCGAGGCGTTCGTGCGCGCGCGCGGCGGGAAGACCTCAGCCACCAGCGAGGCGGCCACCGCCCATTCGCCGCCGACCCCCAGGGCCACCAGGAAGCGCAGGACCGCGATCTGCCACATGGATTGCGCAAAGCAGGTCAGGCCGGAGAAGGCGGAATAGACGAGAATCGACAGGACCATCGTCGGACGGCGTCCCCATTTGTCGGCCAGCGAGCCGAAGAAGATGCCCCCGACGGCGCCGCCCAGCAGGAACACGCTCAACAGGAGGTCGCCGTAGTATTTGATCGCCGAAGGGGTGGCCCCGGCGCCGAGGATCGTCGTCAGCATCTGCTTGCGGGTGATGGCGTAAACCTGTCCCTCGTAGATGTCGAACACCCAACCGGCCGAGGCGATGACCAGCACCAGCCATTGATAGGCTGTAACTTCGCGATACCAAGGTTTTTCCATGGGCGTCAGTTAGCCTCCTGAGCAGACCGCGGCCGTCGCCGCCCGCGGCGGGATGTCCGAGCTCTGTAGCGGGCCGAAGCAAAGTGTTCAAGAGAAAAGGAGAAGGCGGCCGAATGAGCGCGTCCGTCAGAGCAGGTTGAGTTCCACTAGCTGAAATCAAGGTTCCCAAGGAATTCGGTTTCTGGGAGCGCTGGTGTCCTCACCCGCATAGGCTTCCAATTCGCGACAGAATGCGGGTGAGGACACCCGCGCTCCCAGAAACCGCATCGACACCAGAACCGGTCACCTAATCCACACTCCGCGAGAAGACACCTGACGAAGCATCGCCTATATCCGGCTTGCGGAGAACGGGAGGCCGTGGCAGATTGTCGTTTAAGGTGGTTCGGATGATAAACGCTGGTCTGAAGGGATCGATCCCGCGATCCAGGCTTGTGTTCCGGCATTTGCTTGGGAACAGGCTGTGGCTGCTTGGCGTCTTCGTCGTCCTCTGGCCTCGTATGAGCGACGCATCTTTCGGAGTCAACCGCTACCACTGGGGAATCTCCTGGAGCAGCGATTCGCAGTGGGTCCTCTTTCACACGCGTAGCGTTCTCTGGGAGTACGATCCGGCGCCGGCGGATGAAGAACGAATGGCAAGTTACCGAAACCTGCTTCATGTTCCCACGAACTCCTGGGTCTCTGAGTGGAGATCTGGTGAAATTCATCAAGAACCGCAAACCGGGCGTTTGTTTGTCTTCAGTCGAGACGGTCTTTTCACGGCCCTTTCCCGCACGGGAGGATGGCGAATCGCCTATCCGCCGGGAGGATGGGATGCGAGATACGCCCCTGCCGGCAATATCTACGAGATGAACGTTCAGCCCGAGGCTATAGGCGAGTTTCCTCGATTTGAGCCAGGCAAGGATTGGTTTCATTTTCTCCTGAATGGAGCCACGTGCGAAGAAACCACAGACACCGTATCGCTCGAACCCGAGTCCAACCGCTCATCGGGAGTGACGATGCGGCTAGTGGACTGGCCAGGCGGCGCTTGGCTGGAACGGCGTCAAGACAAAGTGACCCTGCACGGACGAAACGGACAGGAAGTTCTCCTCACCGATAGAGAAGAACTAGACCGCCATAGAAACCAAGGCAGTGTGGCGGTCATGGAGGCGGCGTTGTCGCCAGATCAGGAGTTCGCGGCTCTAGTCGTAGAAACGCATCCACCCCGCGAAGACGATACATTTTATGGAACGCCTCGATACCGCGGCATTCCTTCCGGCTTCATCGTCGTCTACAAACTCGGAGATGCGACCGAGGCGGCGCATGTTCCGATGATCACCCACGTCGGGGATGAATATGCCAGATGAGTTTCTGTTTGTCACATCGTGCTGTCTTGCCCTTTGAAGGCTGCTGAAAACTCATAATGATGGATAACGGAGGCCCGTTCCATGCCCGCCAAAATCGAACTGTGCATTCTTCCCACGCCGAAGAAAGTCGCCCCGCGCGAGGGATCTTTGCGCGCGCCGAAGCGAATCGTCGCCCGCGTCAGTGGCGAGAATCTCGAATTGGACGAATTCATCCAAAATGCGTTGCGGCCGTTGGGCGCCGGGGCCGAGGCGCTGGAAATCCGCTGCGATCCGCCGGCCAGGGGCTCCTTGCGGGTGTTCATCGGCGCGCCGAACGCCGTCTCTCCCCCGCCTCGCGCATTGCCCGCCCGCTTTGGCCCCGAAGGTTATCGGCTGACGGTCGGTGCCGCCTCGATTCTCATTGAAGCCACCGAACGCCCCGGACTCTTCTATGGCCTGATGACCCTGACGCAGATCCTGCGCAACCACGCCAGGGTCCCCTGCTGCGTCATCGAAGACCGGCCTGACCTCGCCGTCCGCGGCATCCACATGGACCTCAAGGGCTGCACGCCGACGATCGACTACATGAAGCGCCTGGTCGCCGACCTGTCGGAATACAAGATCAACACGCTGCTGATGGAATACGAGAACGCAGTCAAACTGGATTCAACGCCGGGAGTCGAAAAGCCCTCGGCGTGGTCGAAGGCCGACGTCGAGGAACTGGCCGCGCTGGCCCGCCGGCGCTGCATCACGTTGATGCCGCTCGTGCAAAGCCTCGGGCACGTCGAATACATTCTGCAACACGACGCCTACGCGCGTTTCCGCGAGAGCCAGACGAACGTGCAGCAGTATTGCCCGGCCCTGCCCGAAACCTTCGAGTTCTGGAAGGCGCAGGCCGACGAGATCCTCGAACTCTTCCCCGACACCAGGTATTTCCACGTCGGGGCGGACGAAACGCGCCTGCTCGGCCAGTGCGACCGCTGCCGCGCGCGCGTCGAGAAGGGCGAAGGTCCGCTGGACATTTACCTCAGCCACATGAACAAGGTCTGGCGCCACATTCTGGACCGCGGGCGCACGCCGATTTTCTGGGATGACATCGTCTCGCGCAACTACTCGGTCGAACGCATCAAGCGCATTCCCAAGGGCGTGGCGGCGATGGTGTGGATTTACAACATCACGGACCCAACGCATCCCTTCTTCCGCACGCACGAAGGCGCCTGGGGCCGCCGCGGGATGATGCGCCACGAATGGCTGCGGCGGTTCCCCAAGGGAACGGGCATCACGCGATGGATGGACGAAATGCCCGCGGAGGAATGGCGGCGCAATCGCAAGTTCATCGACGATCCGAGTCTTGAGCCGCTCGTGCACTCGGCGCCGTACCTGGAGATGTTCCGGGAGCGGGGCTACGAGATCTTCGGCGCCTCGGCGGCCAAGTGCGGCAGCGAGACGATGGGGCTGCCCAACTACGTGGCGCGCGTCGACAACATACGGACGTGGGCGCGGCACATCGCTCGGGCCGGCGGGACGGGCGTTATTTCCACCGCCTGGTCGCGCAACGCCTCGCTCACCCACCCCTACCTGCCCTTCGACACCATGTGGTACAGCATGTGCGCTTCGGCGGAGTTCTATTGGGCGGCCGAGGGCGACTCCGTCGACCGCTTTCAGGCGAACTTCACCCGCGACTTCTTCGGGTTGAACGACGGCGGCTGGCTGGCCCAATGCCTCGAAGCGGCCTCGACGGGGGGCAACGCGGCGGCCTCGCGCGAATTCCACGCCGCCACCGCCACGCGCCACGCCGACGTGCTGGCGGCCAAGCAAACCGCCGCGCGCGTTCAGGAGCTGTATGCGGCTCTCCTGGGCGCGCTGCCGCGTTACATGATGAGTTATTACAAGTTGGACGACCGCTTCGCGTCCAACTGGGAGCGGTTCGGCGAGGCGCTGGCCGGCATCTACAAGCGCGTCCCAGCGCTCAAGGCCCGCGCGGCGGACTACTACCGCGGCGTCATGCTGCCCGAAGAGGCGGAGGAGTTGCTCGCCTCGCAATTTCGGTTTTTTGAGGAAGTCGACCTGGCCGCGGGATTGCGAAAATGATTCACCGCAAAGAACGTAGAGAACGCAGAGAACCGCTGTTTTTCCGTTCTATGCGCTTTATGCGTTCTCTGCGGTTGAATCGTTTTTCTCCCCTGCGCCGACAATTCCTCAAAAAAGTTGACAAGCATTGGCGAATGGAAGCATAGGTAAAGAGCGCGAAGTGAAGTGGCTTTTCATCACGTTCGGCATCTTTCGCACATCCAATCCAAAGCAACGGAGGCAGTCGTACGATGTTCAGGTGTATTGCGCTTGTGTTTGCTGTGTTGGCGGTGTGTCTGACGGCGTGGGCGAATCAACCGGAGACGGAGCCGAACGGCGACCGCTTTTCCGCCAGCGGGCCGATCAACTTCAACGAGACGCTGATCGGCGGGCTTCCGGAATCCTATGGGGCGGAAGGCGGCTTTCCGCAGGACTATTGGTCGTTCAGCGCCGTGGCCGGCCGCGGCTATCAGTTCGTCGCCACGCCGAAAAACACGCTTCCCTCGCAGCCGCTGGATATCGGCCTGGAGATTTGGGATGCGTCGGGCGGCGCGCCCGTGGCCAGCAAGGACGCCGCCGGCGGCAATCAAGCGGAAACGCTGATCTGGACGTGCCCAGTCGGCGGAAGCGGAACGTATTACCTGTGCATTTACGAGGCGACGGGAACGCCGAACGGCATCGCCCACTATGAGATCGCCGCCACGGAGACGCCGGCGGCGGGCGTTGACGACTGGGTCGAATATTGATCCCGACTTAGCCGCAAAGAACGCGTGGAACACAAGGACCCCGTTTCTCTTGTTCTATGCGTTCTTTGCGGCGAAACTGTTCCTTATCCGTAGCGTTCCGCCGCGTCGAAGAACGCCACGATGTTCTCCCACGGCACGTCGGGCTCCAGGACGTGCGTCGGCGCGAGCACCAAGCCGCCGCCGGCGCCGACCGTGCGGACGCGCTCGCGCACCGTCTCGCGCACCTCCTCCGGCGTGCCGAACGGCATGGTGGTCTGCGTGCCGATCGTTCCCCAGAAGGCCAACCGGTCGCCGTATTCCTTCTTCAGTTTCACGGGATCCATGCATTCCGGCTGCACGGGATTGAGCACGGTCATGCCGATCTCGATCAGGTCGGGGATGATCGGCTCGATGTAGCCGTCGCTGTGGTAGAAGATGTGAATGTCGGGGTTGATCTCTCGCGCGGCGTCCCACACGCGTTTCCAGCGGGGCTTGAGCCATTTCCGCCACGCGGCCGGCGACATCATCATCCGGTCCTGCATGCCGACGTCATCGCCGCAGTGGAGCAGGTCGCAGCCGGCCTGCGCGTAGCGCTGGGCCATGAACAGCCGGTCTTCCGTCAGCTTGTCGAAGATGAACTCGGCGATCTCCGGACAGTCGACGAAATCCAGCATCAGCCGTTCCATGTTGCGCAGTTGCCAGGAGATCTCCCAGATGTGGCCGATGCCGCCATGGACGCAGAAGCCGGCGTCGCGCAGGCGCTTGACGTCGGCATCGAGATGATCGTGGCGTTCTTTCGCGCGGATGTTCGGCCAGGGATAGGCCTCCAGCTGCGCCAGCGATGTGAAGTCCGCCATTGGGTATTCGGGCTTGGTGAAATGGTAGAAATCACCCGGCACGCGGACCCGTCCGTAATCGTCCATGAGGTACGCGTTGGGGGGCAGCGGCTTGGAGTAGAACCGGCTTAGATCCGGGAGCGGCGCCGGGGTCTTAAACCCCACGCCGCGCGGCTCCATCTTGAAATACTCGGCTGGGTTCCTGGAGCCGGTTTCCTTTCGGAATCGCTCCATGATCGCCTCGGTGAACGAAGCCTGCTTCGGCGTCTTGTCGGGCGGCTGGCGATTGAGCGCCGCCAGCATGCGCTCGCGCGGAGTCATTTGGGCCATGGGCTCTGATCCTCCATTGACAGTCTTGCAGGAGGCGCGGCGCCTTCCTGAGATGAGGGTTGATAGGACATATACGTTCTATAGCTCCTATACGTCCCACGGCGAACTCACAACGTCGGGGCTTCCCGTGTCTCCCTCAGCATCGCCGGGAGCACGGTCAGAAGCAAAAGATAACACGCCGACGCGACATACAGGCTCTTCGAGATGCCGAAGTAAATCGAAACGAACACCGCCACCGCCGAGCACAGCACGCCGATGATGCCGTTCAACGCGAAATACCACGGCGTTTCCGCCCCGCGCGCCCGCCGCGCCAGACGCATGCCCGTGGGGAAGCAGACCCCCATGCACGCCCCCAGCGGGCCGATCGTCGCGATCGACGCCAGAATCCGCGGCAGGCGCGGGGCCGACTCCATCGCCGCGGCGATCTCCGGCAGCAGAAATCGCACGCCCAGGATGGCGGCGCCAATGGCCACCGGGAACACGAACGCCCACGGCCGGCGCGTCAGCGGCAATCGTTCGCTCAGCAGGCTTCCCAACCCCGCGCTGGCGATGAGCGTGAACAGCAGGATGCCCAGCGCGTAGATCGGATGCCCCAGGAACACCGACAGGCGCTGCATGAGGGCGATTTCGACGAACATGAACCCGGCGCCGATGAGCATGAAATACGCCGCCGCCGGCCAGAACACCGCCGCGCCGTCGGGATGCGCCCCGGCGGGGCTTG
>JAPLSS010000838.1 GCA_026398515.1 Candidatus Sumerlaeota bacterium
CTCCGCAAGCACGGCCGCAGGAGCCGCAGTTTTGGCGTGGTACTCGTAAGAATCCTGAAATAGCGTCTGGACGTACCTTCGACTATGCCCCGCCACGTCCACGGCGAGCAACGCCAGCCATGCTGCTAAGAGGACCCTACGTGGGCCCGTCATGGGAACGCCTGCTCGGCGCTTTACGCTCCGCGCCAGCAGTACGACGAACAACGCCAAAATCATAAGATGAATCCCCAAGATGATCATCCGGAAGCCACGCATCAGCTCCTGGGGGGTATAGCGGCCTGTCGCGTCTTCATCGAGGAGTCCCTCGGGCGCGGTTGGAGCCAAGACCAGGAGCGCGATGGCGGCGACAACCAACACGATGCTCAGGGCAAACCATGCCCTCCGCCAGGCCGAACGTCTTTCACGTAAGACAATCCTTAGGGCGAGGAGTTCCTCCAGACCATAGGCCGTTAACACCACTCCGCCCACCGTCGTCCATCCCATCGCCACCGCCGGGGAGCGGAAGCTGGCGAAGCCGGGCGCCGCGGCGCGAAGGAAGGCGAAGAGCGGGGTGAAGCTGCCGAGGCCGATCACGATCCCGCTTGCGGCGATGACGGCCCATAGCCACTTCGATTTGCGTTTCGAGAAGACCAAGCCGAACGCCGCAAGGAAGAGCGCGCCCAAGCCGAAGTAATCGGAGACAATCCGTTCCGGCGACGGCGCGCCCCAGCGGCCGAAGTAGGCGTTCTTGGAGCCGAAGAACCCCGGGATGACGTATTCGAGCAACTCCTCCGGCGGATACGAGGTTTGCGCCGCCTCTTCGTAGGAGACCCCTTCGGCGCGATTGGAGATCGGAGCCATTTCCAGGCCGGGAAGAACTTGAATGGCGCCGAGCGCGGCGGCCAGGGCGAGGGCGAAGAGGAATTGCGCGATGACGAGAGGCAAAGAAAGCAGGACGCCGATGCGTGGCCGGCTCGGGAAGCGCCCGGAAGAAGCCGGCGAGGACGCCGGCGCTCCCAGGCCGGCGCGGTTTGAAACTTCGGGCATGTTCGCGCAAGAGTTCGACTCCTCCGACGGCGCCGCCCTGGGAGCGCCGGCGTCCTCGCCGGCCTTCATGCTTTCAAAGACGGCTTTCCCTATCAGCCAGATCGCCAGGAAGAACACCGCCAGCCAGGCGATCTGGAAGTGGCTGGCGGTGAGCATCAGCGCGAGCGGGATCGCCATGAGCGCCGCGTCGCGCCAGCGCTTTTGTTCGTGCCACTTCTCCGCGGCGAGGAAAAGCCACGGGATCCACGCGAACGCCAGCGCCTTGGTCAAGTGGCCGGCGTAGGCGAGCGTCGTGAAGTGGCCAGACAGCGTGAAGACCAATCCCGCCGCAAGCGAGGGGAGAAAGCCCAATCCCAACCGCCGCGCCAGGAGCGCCATCCCCGTCCCGCCGATGGCGAAGGCGCACAGGTATTGCAGCGTGAAGGCGAGCGGAAACGGAAGGACCGCGAAGAACACGGCGCTCGGCGCGAACGGGCAGACGGCAAACGACCCCAGAGTCGGGATGCCGCCGAAGAGATACGGATTCCACAACGGCAATCGGCCGGTCGAGCGGATCAATCCCCACGCCCACAGCGCCATCCCGTAGTCATGGCTGACCGTGTCGCGGCCGTAGATGGTCGTGTGAAGTCCGATGCAGGGAAGAAACAGAACGGCGGCGGCGGCCAGGCAAGCCAGGAACAATAGGAACGGAATGCCGATTGCCGATTGCCGATTGCCCATTGCAGCCACTGCGGCCCCGCTGTCCTCGCGTTCGTGCCCTGCCCTGAGCTTGTCGAAGGGCAGGGCGCCGAGCACGAATAGGAAGTAGCCAACTATGATGACTTCTCCGCCAGCAGCAGGCAGCGCGGGGCCATTTCGCCGTACGGGCGGCCGTCGAAATCGCCCCACGCGCCGGCGACGCGCAGGCCCGCCTCGCTCAGCATCGCCTCCAGGTCGGCGCGCTCGAACAGGCGCACCGACTCGACGATCTCGCGTTCGACCCGACCGCCGCTGACCCGCACGCGCTTGACCACCCGCGGCGGATCGCCTTCGATCGCGCGGCGCGTGTCGACCCGCAGCCGCGTCGCCGTCTGCTCGACGGAGTGCGGCACGAGCGAGGCGCGCACCCACGGAGCGTTCATAAAGTCCAGGACGAAGCGGCCGCCGCGCTTCAGCGCCTCGGCCGCTTCGCGCAGCACGCGGGCGTTTTCCGCGTCGCTGTCGAAGTAACCGAATGACGTAAACAGGTTGATCGCCAGGTCGAACGCGCCGGAAAACGGCAGATGCGCCATGTCGCCCTGGACGAGCGACGGCGGAAAATCGTGCGCCGCCAGGTCGTTCGCCGCGGTCTCCAGCAGCTGGCGCGAGAGGTCGAACCCCACGACGCGCGCGCCCAGGTGGCGCAGCAAGAGCAGGTGCCGCCCCGCGCCGCAGCACAAATCCAGCACGAGCCGCGCCTCGCCGAGCCGCGCCTTCTTGTCCAGGAACTCCACGGCGCGCCGCGCGTCCGCCTCATCCCGATGCGGATACAGCGTCAGGTACAATGTGTCAAACGCCGTTTCATACCAGTAGGAGCGAGTGGGCGAGGGCAAGGATGGAGGCTCCAGAGGAAGGAAATCTCGCCGAGACACACTTGGTCCCGTCAATCGGCGATTCTAGAGATCCTGCGGTTTCAGGCCGGTTCGTTTGGCGATCCGGCTCAGCATCACTGGACCGATCTCTTCCTGGTCATGAAAAGCAAAAACGTAATCGGGCCATCCCGCTCTGGCGAGGACCCGGTGGGAGCCTTTCGCCTCCCGCTTGGCCGACCAACCGATCCGCAGTAGCGCAGCGAGCGCCTGCCGGGCTTTGGTAGAGGGCCACGAACTCACGCGAACACCGCAAAGAGCGCATTCAGATCGGGAATGGCCTCGCCGTGGTCCAGACGGTCGGCGATGACACGCAACGCCAGGGCTTCGGCTCTTGCAATGGCCTCTTGACGGCTTTGTCCGTACGCCATCACGCCCGGAAGGTCAGGGATCTCGGCAATCCAGCGACCGTCCTGCTCGCGCTCGATTTCGATTTTCATGCCCTTTCCTCCACCTCCCGCACCATACCCAACGGCGGGGATAATGGCAAGAGACCATCTCCGCCTGCGCAGCTCCGACTGAGGCTCTATCGTTCAGCCATTCCCATTCTTCCGCGTCGTGGAAACGCGGCGGATGTTCGCGCCCAGCCCCGACAGCTTGGTCTCGATCGCCTCGTAGCCGCGGTCGATGTGATAGACGCGGTGGACGTCGGTCAGGCCCTCGGCGGCCAGGCAGGCGACCACCAGCGCGGCGCTGGCGCGCAGGTCGGAGGCCATGACGGGCGCGCCGGCCAGTTTCTTCACCCCCTCGATGATCGCCTGCCCGCCGGCCAGGCGGATCTGCGCGCCCATGCGCTGCAACTCCGGCACGTGGATGAACCGCTCCTGGTAGATGGTTTCGATGATCGTCGAGCAGCCGTCGGCCAGCGACAGCAGGGCCATGAACTGCGCCTGCAAGTCGGTGGGGAAGCCGGGGAACGGCAGCGTGCGGATGGACACCGGGCGCGGCGGCCCGTCGCACGCCACGCGCACCGCCCCGTCTTCGGCCGCGACGTAGACGCCCATCTCCGACAGTTTGTCAATGACCGCTTCGAGATGCGCAACCTCGACCCCGCGCACGACCACGTCGCCCTCGGTGATCGCCGCCGCGCAGAAGAACGTCCCCGCCTCGATGCGGTCGGGGATGATCGAATATTCGCAGCCCTTCAACGCCTGGACGCCGCGGATGCGCATCGTCGAGGAGCCTTCGCCCTCGACGTCGGCGCCCATCGCGCGCAGGAACCTGGCCAGTTCGGCGATCTCCGGCTCGTGCGCCGCGCCGCGGATGATCGTCTCCCCCGGCGTCAGCGCGGCCATCATGACCGTGTTGGCCGTGGCGCCGACGCTCGATCCGTTCGGCCCGGTCAGCGAGACCTCCGCGCCCTTCATCGCGCGGTTTTCGACGACGATGTAGCCGTGGTCCAGGCTCACGTCGGCCGCGAGCGCCTTCATCCCCTTCAGGTGCAGGTCGATCGGGCGCGGGCAGATGGCGCACCCGCCCGGCTGCGAGACCTTCGCCTTGCCCAGGCGCATGAGCATCGGAGCCAGCACGTAAATCGAGGCGCGCATTTTGCGCACCATGTCGTAGGGGGCCTCGGCGACGTTGAACGCCGACGGGTCGACGCGCATGACCCCGCCGGCCAGGTCCACCCGGGCGCCCAGGGCGCGCAGGATGTCCGCCATCATGTGCGTGTCGCGCAATTCCGGGACGTTGTGGAGCGTGGTCGGAGAGTCCGCCAGCAGCGCGGCGGTCATGATCGGCAAGGTGGCGTTCTTCGAGCCGCTGACCTGCACTTCGCCGCGCAACGGCGCGCCCCCATCGATGACGATACGGTCCATGAAGCAACTATCCTTTAGGGCGCGGATGAACGCCGCCGCGTCCTGGTTGGTTTCGAATCGGGAGTATGGAGTCCCGCCTTCAGGCGGAATGAGCCTAACAGGGACTCCAATTGCAGGAACCCATTCCGCCTGAAGGCGGGACTCCATACTCCCGATTTCCGCTCGCGCGCAACCTCGGCATCGGATTTTCTGACATAGAGCGGCTCAATTGTCAAGGGATTGACCGCCTTGCCCTGACCGAAGAGTCTAGCGCCCAGGGCCGCCACCGCCGACGGGGAGGTGTGAGAGAGTCCGGCGGGCGCCAAGGAAAAACGCGGTCCGAGCCATTCGCGGAATTGGCCCGCGTAGCGTTCGGCGCCGGACCCGCCGAGGACGCAGGGCCGGCCAATGCGCCGCGCGAAGACTTCGGGCCGTTCCGCCACGTCGGGCGTCAGGCGCAGCGGAACGTCGTCCCCAGCGCCGCCCTCGAACAGCGCGCCGAAAACTTCGCCCCGCCGCGCGTCGAGCAACGCGGCCGCCAACTCGCCAGGTCTTGCAAATCGCCACGCCAGCGCTTCGAGCGTCGAGACGGGGCTGTCGTTTTCGATGGCCGCCACGATCTCGCCGTCTTCCCACAGGGCCGCGCCTCCGGCCAGGGTCGAGGTTTCGATGGCCAGGATACAAAGATCGCTCATGGGGCGCCGGCCTTGTCCACCAGCGTTCGCCATTCGTCCATCGGGACTCCCTTGGCGCGTACGGCGATTCGGCGGTCCGTCTCGCTGGCGCCCGTGTGGAACTCGATTTGCAGGATCGGCTCGTCCAGCGCTCGCGGGAAGCGGTCGCCCCATTCGATCGCGATGACCGCGGGCGGGTCTTCGGCCTGGAAGTCATAGAAGCCGATGGATTCCAGGTCGGATTCGCCGGCGAGCCGGTAGAAGTCGAAATGGTGCAGGCGCAGCCTTCCCTGGTAGATGCGGTGAATCAGAAACGTGGGGCTGACGACCTCGCCCGCCGCGCCCAGCCCCTTGGCCAGGCCCTGGGTGAACAGCGTCTTGCCCGCGCCCAGATCGCCGATCAACGAAAGCGTCTCGCCGCCGCGCAGAAAGGCGCCGATGCGACGGCCCAGTTCGAACGTCTGTTCGGGCGAATGAGTGGCGATGTCGAAGGTTTCTTTCATGCGGCGAAGAGGCGACGATCCGAAATAGGCGGCAGAGGCCGCCACCTGTTTCTTGCACAGGCCCGGCGGCTGTGTGAAGGAATTCTCGTGAGGCGCTGAGTGGGGCAGGCTTTCCAGAGTGGCGCAGGCTTTCCAGCCTGTGACTCGCCCAACCCGGCAGGATCATCGACACACAGGCTGGAAAGCCTGCGCCACTGGCGACTTTCGCGTTGCGGTTTGCCCGCGGAGGCGCCATCGTCAGCCGGCCAATCGCCGCCTTGCCCACGGGAGATTCTCATGGCCGGTTCCGCGGAGAAACCGCGACACGCCCTCCTCGCGCAACTCGAAGCCAAAGGCGTCGTGTTCCCCGAAGGCTTCGATGGCGTGCGCGTGGGGCTGGAAGCGAACCCGGATTGGATCGAGCCGGGCGCGATCATTCACCGCGGCTGCATCGTCGAAGGCGCCGGGACGATCCTGCGCGCCGGGAGCGA
>JAPLSS010000213.1 GCA_026398515.1 Candidatus Sumerlaeota bacterium
GCCTTTCCCGAAGCGGCGGAGGCCCCCCCCCTTCTTGCGCCGGCGCAGGACGCCAAGTTTGGCGATTACCAGGCGAACGGGGCGATGGCGCTGGCCAAGAGCCTCGGGAAAAAGCCCCGCGATGTCGCTGAGCAAATCATCAAGCATCTCGATGTTGCCGACTTGGCGGAACCGCCCCAGGTCGCCGGGCCGGGCTTCATCAATCTCCGCCTGCGGCCGGAGTGGGTGAGCGCACAACTATGTGAGATCAGCCAGGTTCCCAGGGATGGTGAAGACCGGCTGGGCGTCAAAAGGGCCGACCAGCCTGAGACGGTCGTCGTGGACTACTCGGCTCCGAACCTTGCGAAAGAGATGCACGTCGGCCACCTCCGCTCGACCATTATCGGCGACGCCCTCGTGCGGATGCTCCAGTTCGCCGGCCACACGGTCATCCTCCAGAACCACGTCGGCGATTGGGGCACGCAGGTTGGCATGCTTGTGGCGTATTTTGATCTCATCGCCGAAAAATCTGTTCCCACGACTGCCCCAGGCGCGCAGTGGACGCTCGATGCTCACTTTCGCGAAGCCGCCAGACGCTTGGCGTCTGCCAAGGGGAAGCTAGCCGATTTGGAGGAGTTCTATCGGCAAGCGAAAACTCTCTTCGACACTAATCCGGAGTTCAGACAAGCCGCCCGACAGGCTGTTGTTCGGCTGCAGGCCAGAGATAGGGATACGCTCTCTACCTGGAAGGTTTGGCGGAACGTGTCTCTTGCTCATGCTCACAACCTCTATGAGCGGCTCGGTGTAACGCTGACGGACGGCGACATCAACGGCGAGAGTGCGTACAACGACGACTTGCCGAAGATTATTGACGCGCTCAAGGCCAATAAGGGGCTGCTCCTCAAGGAATCCGAAGGTGCCCAGTGCGTCTTTTTAAGATTTCAAACTGGAGTTCCGAAACCGATGTTCCTGGCCCAGGACGGCACCCCCCTCCCCCTCATGGTCCAGAAATCCGATGAGGGATACCTTTACGCCACGACGGACCTGGCGGCCATCGCCTTCCGGACCGGCTACTTCCCCGAGTTGGCCGACGGCTCCAAGTCTCCGCACGCCGACCGGATTCTCTACGTGGTCGATGCGCGGCAATCGCTCCATTTTCGCATGCTATTTGAATGCGCGTACCAAGCCGAATTCGCGAAACGCGGCAAGCACGAACTCATCCACGTCGCCTTCGGCACGATGATGGGGCTCGACGGCCGGCCCTTCAAGACCCGCGAGGGCGGGACTGTCAAACTCATGGACCTCCTGGACGAGGCCGAGAAACGCGCCCTGGACCTCGTCACCGCCAAGAACGCGGAGGACGTGGCCCTCGACCGCGCCCAGCCCCTGTCGGACGACCGATTATGTTTTCTCGTGGGAGAAGATGCTTTCGCTGGCGGGCAACACCGCCCCCTACATGCAGTACGCCTACGCGCGCGTCCGGAGCATCTTTCGGAAAGGCGGGCATGAGGCCGAGGACCACCGGGCCGACGCCGGCCCCATCCCCCTGGCGGCGCCGGAGGAACTGGCCCTCGGGAAGATGCTCCTGCGGTTCCCCGAGGCGCTCGAGCGGGCCCTTGAAGGCTATCAGCCGAACGTCCTCGCGGCCTACCTCTACGACCTGGCGCAGGCGTTCACGGCCCGCAAAGAGCGCAAAGAGCGCAAAGGAAAGATTGGGGGAACAACAGGAAGACAAAAGGACGACGCGATGCGGCGGTTCTGTTTGCCGTTCCCCTTCCCTCGTCTTTCTTTGCGTTCTTTGCGCCCTTTGCGGTTAAGAATCAGTGTGTGACGGCCATGCGCGTATTCGAGATCTTCGCGAGCATCCAGGGCGAGACGACGCGCGTCGGTTTGCCGATGACGTTCGTCCGCGTCGCCGGTTGCGACCTCGCGTGCTCGTATTGCGACACGCCCGACGCCCGCCCCCCCGATGCCGGGCGCGACATGACCGTTGCGGAGGTTCTCGCCCGCCTGGACGAAACGGGCCTGCCCTGGTGCATGATCACA
>JAPLSS010000826.1 GCA_026398515.1 Candidatus Sumerlaeota bacterium
CGTAGCGAATGCAATGGATCGGCGCTTCGGGCGACATCCAGACGGTCTGGACGAATCCGTTGGCGTTGATCTTGACGATCTGACACGCCGATTCCTTGGGCGTCGGGAGTTTCGGCGGCGCCATCGTCGGCGGGCGCGACGCCGACGGCGTTTCGCGGTCCACTCCGCCGCCGCCGGCGATGGGCTTCGACGCGCCTGACGCGGCGGCGGCCATGGCCGCCGCGGCCAACTGCCGGAGCATTTCCAACGGCGACCGCTCGGTGTTGAGAGCGGCATAGACGGCGCCGCCCTTGCCGCGCACGACCGAGCGGGCTTCCTCGTACGGCGACCCGTCGATCAAGACTTTGGCTTCGCTTTCCTTGGGGATCTCCAGCACGAGCGCCGGCTTGTGCGTGGCGGCCAGGAGCGGCTGTTTCGGCTGTTTGCAGAGCGAAAGAACATTGTTGGCTTTGCTCTGATAGTAGACCCGCGACTTTCCATCGGGGCCGATGGCCAGGATTCTCCCCTTCGTTCCGGTGGCGGCGTAGAGGTCGCCCGAGTCCCTGTCGAACTCCAGGTCCCAGATGTAAGTCTCGCGGGTGGCGCAGAAGGTGGTGGGACGGTCGGCATGGCGCACGCGGTAAATCCTGCCCCCGGGCGAAGCGCCCACGTACAGGTCGCCTTTCGGGGAGAGGGCCAGGGCGGTGGCTTCGGCCTCCTTGAGGTCGCAATACAGGGTGCCGGTGGTTTCCTCGGCCGAATACTTGAAGACCTTGCCTTCGTGGCCGGTGGCTATGTACACGTCGCCTTTGGGCGAGACGGCCACGTCCCAGACCATCGCCTCGCCGGTCCCGAAGAGTTTCTTGAGCGCCGGGGCGATGGTGATGACGCCCTCGGTCGACAGCGAAGTCGATTTCAGCTCGCCCTTCTGGAAATCGGCCTCCGTTTCGTCGGTCTGGCTCTTGGTGTTGACGGCGAACAGCGAGGCCGGAGAAAGCAGCACGGCCAGGCCGATGATCGCGGCCCAAGGGTGTTTGCGCATGAAGGATTGGCTCAATGGAAGCCTCCCAAAAGGATTTGCCAACGGAATACACGGAACACACGGAAGAAACCAGATGGCTGGTTTTTTCCGTGTGTTCCGTGTATTCCGTTGGCTGATTTCCTGTCTTATTCCATTTCTTCCATCCGCTGACCCGTCTGGCTGACGCGCAGGGGCAGCCGGGCGCTGCCGACGAATTCCGATTCGCCTTCGACGACCCGCTCGGCCAGGACGCGCGCGCTGATGGCACGAATGAACGCGCGCTCGCTCGAGTCGCTCAATGTCGAACGCACGCTCGGCGGCAGGGTCGGCAATTCCTGGCCGTGAACCGTCACGCCCTCGTCGCGCTCGCGCAGCATCACATAGAGATCATTGCCCACGTAATGGCTCCGGATCGCCTGGACCAGCTGGTCGTAATTCATCGGGGTGAACAAGCCAGGGGCGCGGTCGCGTTCCAGGCGCAGGCGCGTCTCGGCGTCCACGACGTAGAGGTCGTATTGGCCGTCGGGCAATTCGGCCGACAGCGGCATCTCGATCAGGCGCTTCTCGCGCGGCGCGCGATACGGCTGCAAATACAGGCTGAGGCGCACGGTCTCGCCGGGGCGGTAGACGTCCTTGTCGGCGGTGACCGAGACGATGGCCGTCTGGCGCGCGCGGTCGGAGACGGTCAGGTCGGCCTCGAGCGAAACGATCCGGGCCTTGCGGAACGGATTGCGCAGCAGGAGGGTGAAGTCCTCGTCGAGGCTGAGTTCAACCGTGGAGGACGGGCCGCGGCTGGTGGCGTAGAAGAGGTTTTTCTCGATCGGCGCCGCCCCTTCGATCCCGATGGAATACGAGCCGCGCAGCGTGGCGTCGCCATCGCCGCGGTCGGCGGCGGAGACGGCCTCGGCCACGCCCACCGACACCAACAACGGAGTCAGGTAGCGGTTGTCCCAGACCTGGAAACGGAACTCCCGGTCCAGGGCGGGCTGCGTGGAACGAACGCGGACGCGCATGGGGAAGGTGCGCGGCATCATGCCGATCACGCCGCCGATGCCGAACTCGCGGTCCTGGCGGATCGAGCCGGTCGGCGTGGCCACCTCGCCGATCTTGGACGTCATGCCATACGAGGCGTTGACGGCGAACATCGAGCAGGGGGAGAAGGGCATGTCGGAATTGCCCCAGCCTTGGGCCGGATGGCCGAAGGCGATCAGCCGGGCGCCGTCGCGGAAGGTGACGGTGCCATAGCCGCCGAGCGTCAAGTCGCCGGTCAGGTACGGGATGCCGAGCGCCGAACCGGGTTCCAGCGGCGGGAGCGCGGCGCCGTCGAGCGTGCCGCCGCCCATTCCGCCGGGAATTAACTCCATGCCGAATTCGGCCAGCTTCCGGGCAAGCGGGCCGTAGACGTTCGGCGAACACGCCGAGATCGCCACCGGCATCGCCAGGGGCCGCAATTCGACGTCGCCGGCGGCGGGCCCCGCGTCGTTCCGCAGCGCCTCGGGCAGATCGTCGACGGAAACGCGCAAGGGCGACGATCCCGGGGGGCGGGAGTTCCTCGCCATGTCCTTCAGTTCCTCGATGGTCCACACGCCGACGGTGGATTCCCCGGCGTTCTCTTCCTCTTCCTCCGGATGCGGCTTGTCGTTCGTCAGGTCGAGCACCCGCAGCATAGATTCGATGGGCGTGATGCCGGCGATGGGCTTCTGCGCCATCGACATGCCGTAGGCCACGGCACCGATCAGCCGCCCGTCGATGTAGCACGGGCTGCCGCTCATGCCGGCGGCGACCCCGTGCGGGCCGAAACGCGGGCTTTCGAGCCGCGCCCAGATCAGGTTTCCCCCGGCGAAGGCGCCGCGTTCGACGCCGAGAACGACGCCGGTGAATTCCTCGATCTGGCTGCCTTCGAAGCAGGTCTTGCCCGTGAGCTTCATGCCCGGCTCGATCTCCGAGGAGGGCATGAACCGAGGTCCAAGGGCGGAGCGCGGCGCGGCCCCAACGGTCGAGCGCGCGGCGGCGGCGGCCAGGACGGCGGCCAGAAGAAGAGGGACGGCTTGCGATCGGTAAGTGCGCAAGGAAGCGGAGACCTTCGTTGGAATTTGCTGACTCGGCGAGACTCTATATGAAAGAATAGGCGTTTGGCAAGCGGAGTTCGGAGTGCGAAGCGCAGGGTTCGGAGCGACGCCTTTAGGCGAAATCTCAAGCCGGCCGGAGCGCCCTGCGTAACGCCTGAAGGCGTCACTCCGAACTCTGCACTCCGAACTCTGAACCCTGAACTCTGACCCATGTGCCCTGAATTGCGCCGCATGTTGGAAATCCTGTTCCGCTTGTGGGACGAGCTGGCGCGCGACGTGGCCGATTGGATCATTCGCGCGCCCTCGCTGGAGACGAAGGCCACCGGCGCCGAATGCCTGCGCGCCGCGGCGAGGCGGACGGAGGACTACGAGCGGCTGCTCGGGGCGTGCGGCGTGGAGCCGCTGGCCGCGCCCGCGCTGCCGGACGGCTATTCGCGCTTCCTGAACGATCTGTCCGAAGCGCCCGGCCCGGCGCAGTTCTTCGCCGCCATCGCGCTCTTCTGGGACCCCGGGCTGCGCGAAGCGGCCGAGCGCTGGATTCCGCCGGGAAAATGGGATGCGGCGCGGGCGGCGGTCGTTCGCCCGGCGTTGGACGAATCGGCGGCGCGGCGGCTCGTGGACAAACACTTTGGCGGCGCGGAAGGGGAGTGGAAGGCGGCGGGCTGGGCGAATCACCTCTGCGATTGCCTGTCGGCGGCGGGCGGCTTCCACCCCGCGCCGGCGCCGGAGACCAATGACGAGCTGTGCGACTATGTCATGGAAGAGGGCGAGGAATTCGCCCTCGATTCCCGATTTGAACGATGCGAGAATGAAACGGAAGCGCGGGGTCCATTGGCCGAAGCGGCGCGCCACGTGGCAAGCGCGGAGATGGCGGCGCTGGCGGTGTTCGAGAATTGGCACGCGCATCTGCTGGACCCAGAGCTCGGGTCGCGGGAGGAGCGGCTCGTGTTTCGAACCAGCATGTTTCGCCTTGCGGCCACGGGGTTGCGGGGGTTCGACGAAGCGGCTCGCCTATTGGATGGCGCGGAACTGCCCCAGGCGATTCCTCTACCCATGAACGAATATCGCGCCTTTCGCCTTCTACCTCCACGAGATCGGATGAGCAAACTGATCCGCCGCGGTTGAGTATGGAGTCCCGCCTTCAGGCGGAACAGTGCGCTCGACCGCGAAGACCGCCTGAAGGCGGGACTCCATACACAATCCCACGAAATGGCCAAGATGTCTTTGATTCCCCCGCCTCCTGTCGAAACCTCCGCGCCGTCCCGCCGCCCGAATTTGCGCCAAGCCGCCGAGGCATGGACGCTGCTGGCGCTTCAGCCGGCCCTCTTTGTGGTGATGAACAATATCTATTGGATCGAGTGGCGCGGCGGGCACGACGTGTTCGACGTCATCCGACAGGCCTACGCGTTTGAGACGCTGGGCTTTCCCCTGAGTTTGGCCGCGGCCGGGGGGCTGGGCATGGCGGTCTGGCGCCAGGAACGGGAGAGGCGTTGGCTATTCCGCGCGTCGCTGGCCTGCCTCGTGGGGGCGTTTCTCTGTTTCGGCGCGCACATCTACGCCACCTACGTCGAGCCGCAGTTGCTGTTCGTGCGCCACGTCGAGATCGCCACGCCCAAGGTCGAGCGCCCGGTCCGCATCCTGCACTTCGCGGATTTCCAGGTGGACCGCGTAGGGCCGTACGAACGGCGCGCGGTGGCTAAAATGCGCTCGCTGGCGCCGGACCTGATCTTGTTCACCGGCGATTTGGCGCAGCCGCTGGCGCCGGCGACGTTTGAGTCGGTGCTGCCGAAACTCGCCGCGTTGTTGGAGACGCTTGAGCCGCCGCTGGGCAAGTTCGCGGTCTATGGCGACATCGACGGCCCGTTAAGAAAGAAGATGGATGGCCACACGGGGGGATTTCGTTGGCTCAATGACGAGGAGGCCTCGATCCCTCTGGACGGCGGGCGTTTGCGGCTCCTTGGGCTTTCGCTCGGCGATTCGGCGGTCGGCGCGCGCCGGCAGGTGAAGGACTGGCTGGCCGAGGGCGGGGCGAAGAATTTCACCATCGTCCTGGGCCACATGCCGGACTTCGCGATGTCGCTCACGGATGTGCCGGCGGACCTGTGCCTGGCGGGCCACACGCACGGCGGGCAGGTGCGCATTCCGTTCTATGGGCCGCTGATGACGCTGAGCGCCGTGCCCCGCGACTGGGCGCGGGGCTTTCGCCCGATCGGCGCCACGCGGCTGAACGTCACCGCCGGCGTGGGCAGCGAGCACGGCTCCGACCTCCCCTCCCTCCGCGTCTTCTGCCCCAGCGAGATGACGCTCATCGAGCTGACGCCGGAGAAATAGAGCGGCGTGGGCTGCCAGTCCGCGCTCTTTGCATTTCCCGGAATCGCAACCCGCGCAAGTTATACATGGCGTCGTAAATAACGCAGCATTCGCAGCCGCT
This sequence comes from Candidatus Sumerlaeota bacterium, assembly GCA_026398515.1. Lineage (GTDB taxonomy): Bacteria > Sumerlaeota > Sumerlaeia > JAPLSS01 > JAPLSS01 > JAPLSS01. Next base: position 5,501 of record JAPLSS010000826.1, read on the forward strand.
TCCGGGTCGGCGAGGCGGCGCGACACAAGAGACATCGCTCCACGGAGCCGTCGTCTCCCCGCCGGGGAGAAACATGAATAGCCGTGGGTGAAACCCACGGAAACGGCGCCCCCCATTCTCTCGACCCCTCCAGGGTCGGATTCCCGTTAGGCGCCGTTCCGTGGGCTGGCGCCCACGGCTATTCACATTCGACCCCCTTCGGGGTCCCAGAGGCCTGCAATCCACAGACGGGCTCAGCATTCGCCAAATATGCTTCGTTACTTATGTCGCCATGTATAGCGCAACGCAACGCCAGAGGTCCAACGCTCCATGCCTCGTCCCGATCCACCTTCTAATCAACGCCCTTGGGGGCGCATTCTCGCCGAAGACCTGTGGAACCCCCTGGGGCGGCGCGCTCTGCTCCACCAGATCGTCCCGGGCGTGTGGCCGGTGGCGCGCGGCCTGGCCTCGGTCTATCGCCGAACGCTGATTCGAAGGACGCGCGTCGTCGCGGTCGTCGGCAGCTACGGCAAGACCTCCGCCATGCGCGCGCTCCACGCCGTCTTGACCGGCCGCCTCGACACGCCGTTGCGCCGAAACTATTTCAGCTACCTCGCCCAGGCGGTGCTGGCGATTCCTCCCTGGCGGAAGCGCGTGGCGATCGAAGTAGGGATCGCCGCGCCTGGACAGATGGCGATTTTCGCGCGTCTGGTCCGGCCCGACGTGGTCGTCGTGACAGGGGTCGGCAGCGAGCACAACACGTCGCTGGGCGCGCTGGAATCGACCCGCGACGAAAAGGCGGACATGGTCCGCGCGCTCGGCCCTTCCGGCGTGGCCGTGCTCAATGCGGACGATCCCAATGTCCTATGGATGGCTTCGCAGACGCGCGCCCGGATAGTCACCTATGGATTCGGCGAAGGCGCCGATGTGCGCGCCTCCGAGATCCGACTGGATTGGCCGGCCGGCACGCGCTTTCACCTGAGCGCTGGCGGCGCCGAGCGCGACATCCACATTCGACTGATCGGCTGGCCGGGCGTGTACGCCGTTCTCGCCGCGCTGGCCGTAGCGATCGCCGAAGGACTGGATCTCGACTCCGCCGTGGGGATTCTCGGAGTGTTGGCGCCGCACCGGGGCCGCCTTGAACCCATCCGTCTGGAAAACGGCGCGTTCCTGTTGTGCGACGAATTCAAAGGGCCGATCGAGACCGTGGAATCGGCGCTGGATGTGCTGGGCCAGATTCCCGCGCCGCGGCGGATCGCCGTGCTGGGCGAGGTCTCCGAGCCGACGGCGGGACGCGGCGAGATCGGCCGGCGGGTGGCCGCGCGCGCGGCGCGCGTAGCGAGCCGGTTTCTGTTTCTCGGCTCGAACGAGTCGTTTCTACGGCTGCGGGCGGCGTTGACGCGTGAAGGCATCCCCTCGCAGGCCGTCACGTTTTGCCATCATGATCTGCGCATGGCCGCCGACCTGTTGCGCGAGGACCTGAAGCCCGGCGACGTCGCGCTGATCAAGGGGCGATCCTCGCAACGGCTGCGGCGCGTCGTGCGGATGGTCCTCGGCGCGCCGGTTCGATGCGACGTGGCGGAATGTGCGTATCCGCGGACCCGATGCGAAGAATGCCCCATGCTCGAAAGAGGCTGGCCTGGCCCCCGCCTTATCACGTAGACGAAGTGGGCGCGCCGCGGGCCAGGAGTCCCCAGACGTATTGAGCCACGCCGACGGCGAACCCGGCGCCGCAATACAGGAAATACAGCCAGAGCAGCGGGATCGTTTGCAGAAGAAACGCGGTTCCGCGCTTGCGGCGGAAGAATCCCAGCAGCGAGCGATTGAACAGGAGGACCGCGGCAAGGCAGACCGGAACGCCCAGCCAGAGCGGCGCGAAGCCGAACCCCGCCGCCGCGGCCAGCAGGGCCAGATACACGGCGACGATCGAGGCGCGATACGCCCCGCCCAAATTGAGCTCCCCGGCCCCGCATCCGCGGTTTCTCAACATCGCCACGGTCCACGGCGCGGCGCGATGGAACAGGTCCGTATAGACCAACGCCCCCAGAGTCCACCGCTTGTAGTGGCGCACCTGCAGCGGAGCGAGCGCCTCGATTCGGCGGCCGGCCAGCGTCATGCGATAGCCGAGATGGATGTCCTCGATCATCGGGCGCGGGTAGGCGGCGGCGTCAAACCCGCCGGCGGCCTCGAACGCGCTTCGCCGCACCGCGCCGCATCCGGCCCAAAACGACGACACCGCCCCGCGGGCTTGCTGGTGGACGAAGTGATGGAAAAGGTTCTTGAACTGGGAGCAGGCGCCCGGGGCCGCAGGCTCTTCGTCGTACGAGCCGATGACGGCGTCGGCCTCCGGATGATCGCGCAGGAACGTCTCGATCAGCCGCGAAGCGCCGGGATGGATCTCCACGTCCGCGTCGAGAAACCAGAGGATCTCGCCCGAGGCGTGGGCCGCCCCGTGGTTGCGCGCGGCGGCCGGGCCGCGCTGCCGGGGCAGCGATAACGGCTTATCGGCGAGTTCCCGCGCGACCGAGAGCGTTTCATCGGTGGACGCGTCGTCCACCACGAGGATCTCCAAGTCCGGATTAACTTCCGCGCGCAGGGCGGTCAGGCAGCGGCGCAGATCGGCGGCGCCGTTGCGGCAGGGGATGACGACGCTGAGACGGGGCATGGGCGGATGATGCATGATCCGGCTCGAAGCGCAAAGGGGGAAAACAGGATGAGAAGGGCCTTCCGTGGCGCAGGCTTTCCAGCCGGTGACGATCGGATGGCGCGGAGATGCCCGGCGTCACAGGCTGGAACGCCTGCGCCACATCGGCCTTGACAGCCTACGGACAGCCGCGAACCATCCGTGTAGTCGGCAGAGGCCAAACGCCGGTCCGATGGGGACCCGCCTCAAATGGAGACACGGCTGTCGGACAATCCGGATGCCCAATGGCGTCAGAACCTCTCCGTGTTCGAAGCCGGCGCGTGCCCGGGATGGCAGCGCCTGGCCAACGACCTGCACGCGGCGCTGCTGGACCGGTGGAACGCGCGTCTGCCCCGCGGCGCGCTGGTGTTGAAGACGGATTTGTTCGAGGAGGCCCTGTCGACCGACCCGCCCTGGCGCGCCATCGAATCGCGCGGCTGGCGGCCGGTGGGAATGGACATCGGGCGGCCCATCGCGGCGCGCGCCCGAGAAAGGCTGTCAACCGCCGCTGGGGAGCCGCCCATCGCGCAGGCCGACGCGCGGCGTCTTGCATTTCAGGACGAATGCCTGGATGCCATTTTCTCCAACTCGACGCTGGACCATTTCCGAACGGACCCGGAGATCGATGGGGCGCTGGCCGAGTTCCATCGCGTTCTCAAACCCGGCGGGCGGCTGTTGCTTACCTTGGACAATCCAACGAATCCGATCATTGGCTTGCGCAACGCGCTGCCGCGCCGGTTGACGGACCGGCTGCGGCTGACGCGGTTTTTCGTGGGGCGAACGTTGCGCGCGCGCGAAGCCGAGGCGCGGTTGCGCCAGATCGGCTTCGACGCGCTGGAGGGCGGAACGCTGATGCACGCCCCGCGCGCGCTGGCCATCCCCCTGCTGCGATGGGCGCGGGCGGCGGGCCTTTCGCGGCTCGAAGCCGCGTTGGTCCGCGTCTGCCGAAGCGCCGAGGCGTTGGGAACGCTTCCGACCGCGCGCTGGACCGGGCATTTCCTCTGGATCGAAGCGCGGAAGCCGTCTTGAAAACGCAGGCGTC